>JAPHTE010000113.1 GCA_026196445.1 Lysobacterales bacterium | reverse complement strand
CCACACGCCGGATGATATCCCCGGCGAGCACCGCTACCAGCCGGGTGACGTCACCGAAGCGCCACAGGCGCATGCGAATCACCGGCCGGGGGCCGAACGTTGTCACGACTTCGAGGCGTTCGACTACGGCCTCACCGAGGAACAGGTCCTCGCCGAGACCGAGCGCTGCCTGAGCTGCGGCCAGTGCGCACGGTGCAACAACTGCATCGACAATTTCGGCTGCCCGGCGATCTACAAGAAGGAAGGCCGCGTTTACATTGACGAGGCCCTCTGCATCGGCTGTGGCGTGTGTGCCCAGATCTGTCCCAACGACGCCATCGTGCCTGTCAACGGCAGCGTGCGAGCCCCCGACGCTGCAGACCCGCGCACCCAACACGACATCCTCCGGGTGGCTCACACATGACCGAAAAGACCGACATTTATATGACCGGAGTAGGTGGACAGGGCTCGCTGAGCGCGTCCACGGCCCTCGGGGAAGCCGCGACCAGGGCCGGGCTCAAGGTGCTCGTGGGCGAGATCCACGGCATGGCTCAGCGCGGCGGCATCGTGGAATCGACCGTCCGCATCGGTAGCGCGTGCGGCCCCATCATTCCGGACGGGCGCGCCGACCTCCTGCTGGGCTTCGAACCCGTCGAGTCCTGGCGGGCGCTGCCCAAAGCGTCGCCCCGGACGATGGTTGTCACGAACACGCACCCTATCGTGCCGGCCACGGTGTCGATGAAGGGGGATGACTACCCCGATCCGGATTTCGTCGTAGCGCAGATTCGCGCCTTCTGCCCGAACACGTTGGCGATTGACGCGACGGAGATCGCCAGGGAGGCAGGAAACGCGAAGGCCATGAACACCGTATTGCTCGGTATCGTGGCCGGCACGGGCATCCTTCCCTTCGATGCGGAGATCCTGCGTGCAGTGGTCATGGCCAATGTGCCAAAGAAGACCATCGAGGCCAACGAACGCGCGTTCGACCGCGGCGTCGAAATCGGCGGCCAGCAGGCCGGCTAATCCGTTTCTTGATCCGGTAACTCGATCCCGCCAACACGCACCGCGGCGATCTCGCCACCAGCCGTGGCGTAATAGATCACGTCCCGGTCCACCGCGATTTCACCCGGGATACCGCCCATCGCCTGCAACTGGCGGTCATAGAAGCCCATCAGGTCTTCCAGCGTGCGCAGGCCGGTGTAATCCGGTGTGCCATCATCGTTGAAATAGCGGTCGCGGTTGGCCTGGCTGGCGTCGGTTTCATAAAGACCGGCCACGCTCCCATCTGCCAGTGAGAGAACGGTAATGCGACCGTCCAGACCCGCCACCGCCACGTGATCAGTTCCCAGCGCCTGTGCGCCGGAGAACATGTTGTAACTATTCTTGAATTCCCAGTTCACGGCCCCGGATCTGGCGTGATAGGAGTACACCATGGCGCCGTCGGAGTTGACCACGATCAAGGCTTCGCCGGCGACCAGTGGCCGCCCGACGACCCAGCTCGGCGTACGGTCGTTCCAGGCGCCCGTGCCGGTATCTTCAAGCAGGGCGTATACGTTGTAGTCACGGCCACCGGTATACACCAGGCCATTGTTGACGGTCACCGCGCCGGGCAGCTCGCCGTTCCTGAAATAGGCGTTACCGACGGTTTTGAATGTCCATAACACCTTGCCGGTGCCGCGGTCAACGGCGTACACGCGTCCGTCGAAACCACCCACGATGACTTTTTCGCCGGCCACGGCCGGCTGGCCATGCACGATGTTTCCGGTCTTGACCTTCCAGCGCAAATCACCGCTGCGCTTGTCTACAGCGTAGATGTGGTGATCACCGGAACCGAAATAGAGTTGGCGGTCGTCCACGGCCGGGGTCGACAGGTAATAGTCCCAGTAGTCCCAGCGTCGCTCACCTTGCGTGGCAAACGACCACAGCGCCTTGCCGCCCTGCTTGTCCAGCGCGTGCACCACGCCGTCGCGGGTATGGAAATACACCCGCAGATCATCCACTTCCACGTTCGAGGCAATCGCCGCACCGGCGTCGAAAGTCCATTCCACCTTCCCGGTTTCACGGTCGATCGCTCGCAACACACCGGCTTCATCGCCGGCGTACACGCGTTGCGAATCGAGCTTGACGCCGCCATACACGGCGGCGCCAGTTTGTACGTCCCAGAACCTTGTGAAGGCCAGGTCATCGGCGAGCGCAGTCACGCAGACCAGGGCCAGGAGCGGCCCATAAAATAACGGGTTCAGGCGAGAGAACATGGCAACCACCAGCACATTGGATTACGGAGCCGCTATTGTGCCGCAATCGCTGCCCGGGACAAGTTGCGTCGTCTCACGCT
>JAPHTE010000345.1 GCA_026196445.1 Lysobacterales bacterium | reverse complement strand
TTGTCGGCCACCAGGTCCCAGGCATTCTTGCTCAGCATCAGCCCGCCCAGTACCGATTGTTCCGCCTCAAGTGAGTGCGGGGGTACTTTCGGCGATTCAATCGTTGCAAGTTTGGGTGCGGCCATTAGCGGGTCTTACCTAAAAAGGCCTGTAAAGAGAACCAGGCTAAATTTTTTGACAAAAAAAACTGCGAACCATCCAGAGCCCGAACATTGCACCACTATCCTGGCCCTGGCTTGTCCCGGCACGCCTGGACTCGGTCTTCCTTTGACCTGTAGTTTCACTACTGATCTCAGTCCAGCCCAGCGTCCAGCCAAACCTGTCCTGCGCCATCATCCGTGATACTGATGCAATGTTCGGGCTGGTGACAGCCCACAGTTCAGCATATCAAAGCATTGCTGCCATGACTATCGCGAGGGAGCCCCTTAACAATTATTTGCTCCCTGGCTCATTCCTCGTTAACGATGATCTTGACCTGGGTCTCTACGTCAGCGTGCAGGTGAATGACTACCTCGAACTCACCAACAGTCTTGATCGGGCCTTCACCCATGATCACTTCGCTCTTGTTAATTTCATGGCCAAGCTCTGTGACCGCATTCGCGATCTCGCGCGGACCGATGGAACCATACAGGTTGCCTTCTTCACTGGCGTTGGCAGTTATCTCGACGACCACGTCGGTCAGACCTGTTGCACGGGCTTGCGCTTTACTCAGCCGGTCCTGTGCCGCCGCTTCGAACTCCTCCCTACGGGCTTCGAATGCAGCGAGGTTTTCCTTGGTTGCGGGTACAGCCTTGCCTTGCGGAACCAGGTAATTGCGGCCATAGCCTGACTTTACTTTGACCAGGTCTCCGAGGTCACCCAGGTTCTGCACTTTTTGAAGCAGGATCAAATCCATTTCAGTTCTCCCGGGTTATCAGTGGTTATCTGTGTATGGCAGCAAAGCCAGGAAGCGCGCCCGCTTGACCGCGGTGGCCAATTGACGTTGATACTTCGCCTTGGTACCCGTGATACGGCTCGGTACGATCTTGCCGGACTCACCAACATATTGTTTCAGGATATTGAGATCCTTGTAATCGATCTCGGTAACCCCATCCGCTGAAAAACGGCAAAATTTTCTACGACGAAATTGACGTGCCATGTTTATTCTCCCGTTTCCGTTTTGGTTTCAGTTTCAGCCTCTGTTTCAGCTGGCTCTTCTGCTGGCTCATCTGCTGGCTCATCTGCTGGCTCTTCAGCAGTTTTTTCAGGCTCGGCTTCGACTTCAGCTTTCTTCTCATCAGCCTCCGTCTCTGTTTGCGCTTCCTTGGCAGGCTCATCTGCCGTTTCTTCAGAAGCGACACGGCGACGTTCCTCGTACTCGCGGCTGGAACGGTCTTTTTCTTCTTTCACCTTGAGCATCTCGGACTGCTCCGTGATGGCGTTTTTGCGACGGATTGTCAGGTGACGGAGGACCGCATCGTTAAAGCGGAATGCACCCTCCAACTCGGCCAGGACCTGACCATCACACTCGATATTCATGAGTATGTAGTGAGCTTTGTGCAACTTGATAATCGGATAGGCCAATTGTCTGCGGCCCCAGTCTTCGAGACGGTGAATCGTTCCGCCCTTCTCTTCGATCATGCCACGGTAGCGTTCCAGCATGGCTGGAACCTGCTCACTCTGGTCCGGATGAACCAGGAAACAGATTTCGTAATGACGCATTGTTTACTCCCTATGGGTTTTCCTGCCCTTCATCTGCATACAGATGCGCGGGCTTTAAAAGCCTCCGCTACCCGGACTTCGGGCACGTGAAGCAAGGATTGTTTGCTCTGTCATCAACAGAGCCAGCGGATTATATCAGTGACCTGATCTGATGCCAATGGGAATGGCAAAAAAACTACCGGCCAACCAGCTCAAAGGTAAGACGCAAATCAGTTTTTACTCTGACCCCGATATGGTAAAGCTCTCACCGCAACCACATTCATCGGTGGCGTTGGGGTTGTCGAATTGGAATGTCCGGTTCAGCCCGGTGGTGATGAAATCAATGCTGGAACCTTCGAGAAACGGCAGGCTCTCACGGCCGATAACAATCTTCACGCCCTTGTCCTCAAACAACTCGTCATCGTCCTGCAATTCCGAGGCGATGCTGACGTCATATGCCCAGCCGGAACAACCGGTTTTCCGCACACCCAGCCGTAGAGCAAAACCATGTTCTTTTTCAAGAAAGATTTTTACACGCTGCGCAGCATTGTCAGTTAACTTGATGCTCATATTACTGTTACCATCACCAGAATTATAAATTGCTTGCCCAAAAACCTGTGCGCATCGCGCCGCGTGATTTATTATCTTGGGCCACTTAACCAGAGATCAACCATAAAGTCATGTCAACGGTCAGTATAAAACAGGCATTGAGTGGAACAATTCCCACTGGAACCACGGTCACAATACAGGGCTGGGTACGCACCCGCAGGGACTCCAAGGCCGGCTTTTCGTTCATATCCGTGCACGATGGATCCTGCTTCGATTCAATCCAGGTTGTCGCACCAGGCGAGCTGGTCAACTAC
>JAPHTE010000127.1 GCA_026196445.1 Lysobacterales bacterium | reverse complement strand
GAAAAGGACAGCGATTGGCATGAAGCGCGTGATAATCCGCGCTTCAAGGCAATCCTTGAATCATTGCGTTAATTTCTGCGTGAACGGCAGCAAGCCGCGATCAAAGCATCCGTGCCCACAGTGGTCTCGATAACAGCAAGGCCAGGAACATGGCCGCCGGTCTCCATTTCTTCTTGCTCCACAGGAACCTGAACTGTGTCTTGATAAAGGGTGCGGCTAAGAACGCATCTGCCAGCGCCATGGATTCGCGCGCGTTCACGGCCTCGAGTTCCTCGCGTGTGCTGCCGCCCCGGTAGCTGCGGGTTGCACCGCTGGCGATCCACCCCCGTGCGATCCGCTGGGCTTCCTCCAGCAACTGGTCATGGGGGACCAGCCATTGGATCAGGCCTGCTTCAAATGCCTCTTTGGCGGTCGGCTTCCAACCTTCTTCGCCCAGCATACGCTCGGCATTGGTTTTGCCCACCAGGCGCGCAAATTGCACGCTCGAGCAACCTTCCGGGGGGATTTTCAGCCAGGCAAATGGTGTCGAAAACGTGGCTTTTTCCGAGGCGATGATACCGTCACACAAGGTGGCCGAGGTCACGCTGGCGCCGATGGCCGGCCCGTTGACGGCGATAAGAATGGGTTTGGGAAAGTCCAGGAAGGTGTCAAACAATGCCCGGTTGTTCTGCTCGATCAGGGCGTGCAATTTGCGCGGGTGGGCCAGCTTCAGCGTGCTGGTCAGTTTGACCCCCGCACAGTAATACGGGTCTGCGCCGGTCAGCACCAGGACCCGGGTTTCATCGTCGCCGGCGGCGGTGATGAGCGCCTGCTTGAGCGCGTCCAGCATCGACAGCGTCCAGCCGTTCAGACGCGCGGGTGTGTTCATCGTGAGCGTCGTCACGCCATCGAGCTTATCGACCAGGAGCAAGCTCATTGCGTCGGCCGCATTTTCAACGGAACCTCAGGTTGTCCCTGCCCAGTTCCCCGACGGAGCGGCAACCCATCAGCTTCATGTCGCGTTCGATCTCGGTACGCATGAGTTCCAGGGCGCGTTCGACACCGGGCTGGCCGGCCGCGGCCAGCGCGTACAGGTAAGCCCGCCCGCCTGAACACGCCTTGGCGCCGACGGAAAGCGCCTTGAGCACGTGGGTTCCACGTTGGATGCCGCCGTCACAAACGACATCGGCCTCACCGTCTACCGCGTCGACGATCTCTGCCAGTTGATCGAAAGGTGACCGGGACCCGTCCAGCTGGCGGCCGCCGTGGTTGGATACCATGATCCCGGTTGCGCCGATGTCAACCGCGTGTCGCGCATCAGCGGCCGACATCACACCTTTCAGTGCAAATGGCCCGCCCCAGTATCGGGCGATTTCCTCGGCGTCTTTCCAGTCCATTGACTGGTCCAGCATGGTATCGAAGTACCTTGCCACGGAGATCGAGACATTGCTGCCCTCGGTAACGTAGTCCTTGAGGTTCGACAGCTCGAAACGCTCTCGGCCGAAGTGATTGAAGGTCCAGGCCGGGTGGCGCACGAAGCTGAGCACGCTTTTCGGGCTGAGCCTGATCGGCGTGGTAAAGCCGGTCCGCAGGTCGCGTTCCCGGTTGCCACCAACGATGGTGTCCACGGTCAGAACCAGGGCATCGAACCCGGCCTGCTTGCAACGGTCGATCATGCTGAAATTCAGGCCCTTGTCCTTGTGCACGTAGAGCTGAAACATCTTGGGTGTGCTGACGGTCGCGCCAATTTCCTCGATGCTGACGGTCGCCAGCGAGGAAATGCCGAACAAGGTGCCGTATTTTTGTGCGGCAGAGCCCACCGCACGTTCCCCGCCATGGTGAAACAAGCGCTGCAGGGCAGTCGGTGACAGGAAAAAGGGTAAGTCCAGCGGCAGACCCATGAAGGTCGTGCTCATATCGATGTTCTCGACGCCGGCCAGCACGCTGGGTACCAGGTCGCAAGTTGCGTAGGCCTCGGTATTGCGCCGGTAGGTTACCTCGTCGTCTGCCGCCCCGTCGATATAGTGGAAGATTGGCCCTGGTAATCTGCGCCGGGCCAATTCGCGGAAATCTGAAAAGTTATGGCAATCCCTGAGTCTCATTTAGATGTCTGTTTCCCGCTGTCACCCGCACCCGGCTGCCTGCCCGTTGTATACCGGCCGCTACAGTTCGATGTCCCGGCTTCATTCATGAGCCGGCCACGCATCAGTCGTCCTCGGAATGCACCTCGACCTGGCAGTCGCCATTGGCTGATACACGGACCCGAATATCGATCGGGCGACAGCACACTTCGCAATCCTCGAAATACTGCTGTTCCTTTATCGTCCGGTCCACCAGGAAGGTGTTTTCCTCGCCGCAGTAAGGGCAGTCGATCCTGGTTTCGTGCAGTACGTTCATCGCGACTTAATCTTACCTCAAAACTGTAGGAACCTCTGATAAATTCATGGATGTCTCTGCGCAATCTGTGGCGCTCAGTTGCAAGACGGGTTTCGCAGTTAATGGCCATAGTCCTTAACAAGAAACCGGGTACCGGGCGTGAAGGGCGTTTTGCCTGTCGAGCCGATGTTGCAGGGATGCCGCATTATTGCGGCAAGGCAAACCGGCTGAACTGGTCCTGTAGCCACTCGCGAAAAACCTTGACTTTCGGCAGGGTAAAGTAATGCGGCGGCGCCACGAAATATGTCGACCAATTCGTTTTAACCACCTGTTTGATCGGCCGTACCAGGCGGCCGGCCTCGATGTCGCGCGCCACCAATGACCAACGGCTGAGCGCGATGCCTTCCCCCTGTTCGGCCGCCATCAGGATGCTGATCGAGTCATTCAGCATTGACCAGCGGGGGTCGCGGTTACTCTTGCCCATCCTGCTGAACCAGGGTTTCCACATGTTGTGCTTCAGAAATATCAGGTCGTGCTTGTGAAAATCCTCCAGCGTGTCGATTGGACCTATCTCGTCGAGCAAATGCCCGGAACATACGGGCAGAATCCAGTCGTCCGTAAGCTTGAGTACTTCCAGCCCCGGCCATTTGCCGTTGCCAAAACGTACGGCGGCATGCATGTCGCTGTGGCCGAAATCCACCCTGGCGTTGTCGACGTTGATGCGCAGGTCGATGTTGGGTTGCGCCTCGTAAAAACTCACCAGGCGCGGCATCAGCCATTTCTGCAGGAATGACGGCATCATGCTGATGTTCAGCACCCCTTCGCATTGGTCCTGGCTGATCACTGCTATTGCCTGGCGCAATTCTGTGAGACCGCGCTGAACGCCTGGCAGCAGTTTGCTGCCGGCTTCAGTGAGCGTTATGTGGCGGCCGTGACGGCGGAAAAGAGGCTGGTTCAGGCGCTCCTCCAGGGCCCGGATTTGTGAGCTCACCGCAGCGGGGCTCACGTTGAGGGCCTCTGCTCCCTGGGTAAAGCTGAGCCGGCTGGCCACGGCCTCGAAGGTACGCAACGCATTTAACGGTGTTGTGGGCATGATGATTAAGTATATCTTAAAACAGAAACAGTAAATACCGTTGGTTATTATTAGTAGCTGCCGGTAGTATTGTCAACCGAAAAGTATATGAACATAAACAGTTACAACTGATATACGGTTAGTTCATTGTCATGTAAATGCAATAAACCGGGTCTGTAACTATCAACTGAGGAGATAAAAAAATGTTAATCAACACGATAAAGCAGTCATACCGGGGCCTGCTCGGTCTGGAAGATCCAACGCAAGCCGTCGTTACCGTTCCTGTTAAGCGGGCAGCGGCCAACGCCGATACTTACGGAAAGTCTGAAAAGCGGGCAAGGCGTCAGCGCCGGATGGTCTTCACGGGACCGCAGTCCAGCACCGGTTGGCGGGTAACCACCTGGTAATCAGCTATTGGCCTCGTCGTACAGCCGGCGGTGGTAGGCCAGGTAGTCGCGGTTGATCCTGTGGGAATCGACCTCGTTCAGGACACCCTCCAACGCACCGATGAGGCTGCCGTCATCAGCGACGGCAAATGCCCAGCTTTCGAACAGGATATGGCAATTGGGGCACAGGCAAAGGATATTGTTGGCCGTGTCAGGCCCGTTGTGCGGACGGCCCAGCGGCCTGATGTGGGCGCTTTCGGCATAGGCGCCACCGAGCCGGTCAATTCTGGTCGAACAGGCCTGGCAAACGTGGTCGTGTATCTTTTTCACCCGTTCCGAGACCGGCGTGTCCCTGACGACCCGCGTGGTGTAAGACTTGACCCTGTCGGGTTCCCTGTTTGGGGGTAGCGGCAATTCCCCG
>JAPHTE010000328.1 GCA_026196445.1 Lysobacterales bacterium | reverse complement strand
TGTGGGAGGGAGCAGCTTTGCTGCTCGCGATTGGAGATAGGAAATATTTTTAACCTATCGCGGCCAGCAAAGCTGGCCCCTCCCACAGGTCAAATACAATGTGGGAGTTGCGCCTGACCTCCATGAATGGAGTAAATGCAAGGGATTGTCGGGAACAATCCCTGCCCGCCGCGATTTGTTTAATTGATGCCGAGACCCAGGAGTCCATTTTCCGAATAATGGCTGTATACTGATAAAGTGGTTAGTTCAGCGAGGTTTTTCATGAGAAATATCCTGTTTGGCATCCTGACAGTAACCTTTCTGTCCGCATGCGACGATGCACCTGGTCCCTCAGGACCCGTTGCGGACACCGAGGGCGGGCGGGCTATCGCCGAGGCTGATTGTTCCGATTGCCACGGTATGGATGGGCGCGGCGCCACTCCCGAGATTCCAAACCTGGCCGCACAGCCCATTCAATATCTTGTCGATGCCATGCACGCTTACCGCGATGGCGGACGCCTGCATGCAGCATTGCAGGACATGACCGCCGGTATGAGTGAAGCGGACATCCTCAATATCGCCGCTTACTATGCCGGCCAGCCACCGCTTGGCTCTGTAGACACGCCACCCACAAGTAACACTTCTTACATGGAAGGCGAAGGCGTCGCCGTTCTGTGTGAGGAATGCCACGGTGACAGAGGTGTCAGCACAACGCCAGGTGTCCCCAGCCTGGCGGGCCAGCAACCCGCCTACCTGATCGTATCGACCCAGGAATACAAGAGGGGTGAACGCGGCCACCAGGACAAGGTGGACATGCTGTCCGGACTGCAACAGGTCGATATCGAAAAGATGGCCATGTACTTTGCCGCCCAATCCGCCCCGGCGCGCGAAGCGCCGCCTTTCGGTGACCCGGCAATTGGCAAGGCTCAGTCCGCCGGTTGTGGCAAATGTCATGGCGCGCGTGGTATCAGCCACGACCCGCTGACGCCCAGCCTGGCTGGGCAGGAACCGGTTTACCTGGTTAACGCTATCAAGGCCTACCGCGACCACGAACGGGTAGACGAAGCCGACATGCCCGAACGTACCGACGAGCAGATCGAAAACATCGCCGCATATTATTCCACCCAAAGCCTGGGTGCCTCGATCGAGGGTGAAATTTCCGGTGCTGAAATAGCTGCAAAATGCGACCGTTGCCACAACCCGCCGTCGGGCGAACGCAAGCTGAACATACCCGTGCTAAAAGGTCAAAGCTACGAGTACCTGGTCAGTTCTATGAAGGAATACCGCCACGAGGACCGTGAAAACTCGATGATGCACAAGATGAGCGCAAACTACAGCGATGAAATGATCGAAGCCATCGCAGCGTGGTACGCCGGACAATGATCAACTGCATGCTGAACAGGGGACATCAATGATGATGAGAACCTTGGTCTTGTTGACGTTACTTGCCATGGCGCTGCTGATTCCTGGGCCGGGCCAGGCCCAGGACTCGATCTCGATGCAGCAGCTGACCGGCAACGAGCGGGCCGCATTGGCCCCAACACAGAAGATGATCGATTTCGGGCGTACGGCTGCGGAGACCAACTGTGCTTCCTGCCACGGCCTGGACGGTATCAGCACCGAAGCAGGCAAACCCCACCTGGCAGGACAACGATCCGTTTATACCTATCGCGTTTTGAAAGCGTTCCAGGCAAACGTTCGCCGGGACGAGTACCACAATGATTTCCTGAACGACAAGGCCATGCTCGCAACGGCTGTTTACTATTCCAGCCTGGAGCCGGTCCAGCTCGCCGCGAGAGATACTGCCACCGTACAGAACGAATCAGGCGCACAAGCAGAAGAGGACCCGTTCTACGATATCAGGGAAGTCATGCGGCGCTGCGTGAAGTGCCACGGTGAGACGGGCAACGCATCGGGCAGAGGCATGCCGAGCCTGGTCGGCCAGGATCCGGAATACTTTGTCAACGCGATGATGGGTTATGTCGACGGCAGCCGCAGCCACAGCCTGATGAAGAAACTCGTGGGCAACCTGGACGAGGAAACCATCCGGCGGATGGGTTTGTTCTACGCCGTGCAGGAACCGCACAAGTCAGAGGTGCAGGGAGATGGTAACGCCGATACGGGACGGCGCCTGTCGGAGGCCTGTGAAAGTTGTCACGGCGGCAATGGCAACGCCTCTAACCCGAGCATGCCTACCTTAGCCGGTCAGGATGCAAAATATTTCATCAAGGCCATGCAACACTACAAGGACGGCAAACGCCAGCACCCAAAAATGTTCGAGGCGGTCAAAGCACTGAGCGAACAGGAAATGATCGACCTGGCCACGTATTACGCGGCTGAGCAACCACGCCGCCGGGACGTGCGCGCACCGTTGAAGAGTACCGAGTGGATTGCACGTTGTGAGCGTTGCCACGGCATCGATGGCAACAGCCGCGACCCACGTTTCCCGATGCTTGCCGGGCAGGATCAGACCTACCTGGCCAAGGCATTAAAGGCCTATGCAAGCGGCGAGCGCAAGCACTCGGCGATGCACGCTATGTCCGATTCGCTTAGCGCGATGGATATCGAGCGCATCAGCGCGTTTTTTGCATCACAACAACCCAAGACTGTAGTCTACATGTCTGTACCATGTGCCGGTGAAACGGAAAACGCAGACCCGGACCTGGATTTTTAGAATGTTGATCAGGCCACCTGGTGGCCACTACGTAGGAGGAGATACCATGTTAATCAAGAAAATGTTATTGGCGATGGTGTTGGTACTGACGTTTGGTGCTGGCAATGTGCTCGCGGGCGGCGATGCTGCCAAGGGCGCTGAACTGGCGATGAATTCGGGTTGCGCCGATTGTCACGGTGATGCAGGCCTCGGGGACGAGGATTTTCCAAAGCTGGCCGGCATGGATGAGGCGTTGCACGTCAAGCTGCTGAAAGGCTTTAAAGGCGATTCGGAAAGTGAAATGGCCGACTTCGTCGCAGACCTCAGCGACCAGGACATAGCCGATCTCGCCGCGTACTACGCTACGCTCTCAGGCGAATAGGATATTCGGCAAAACACCGGGCTTTACTCTTTGAGTGTAACGGCCCACTAATGTTAATGATAGGGGTCAGGGTGCATCCCTGACCCCGCCTAAGCAGGGCACAAAAATATGAGCGACAAGCCCATTCATCGTCTATACCGGCATTTCCAGGAACTGCCCGTCAGTATGCGGGTGCTGTTTACCGGAACGCTGCTAGCCATTGGCATGGGTTACCTGTTTGCACTGATCTACGTGTACACTTCCGATGCCGGGCGCGACGGCAACCCGGCGCTCACGGTAAAAGATATCGTCATTTCCTATAGCGGCTCGGCTGAAGGCACGCAGCTCGAAGCTGCCCTGGCGGGACCGATGTCGGCCATGCTGCCCGAGAGTGACCGGGAAACGATACTGCACTGGATCGGCAACGGCGCGCCCAAGGAAGAGTACGAAGCGGAAATCCAGGCGGTGGTGGACCAGAACTGCCTGGATTGCCACGATGGCAGTAATCCACATTTATCCAACCTGGATGGATTCGATAACATCAAGCAAGTGGTTAAGCAGGATACCGGCACGGATTTGCATACCCTGGTCCGCGTGTCGCACATCCACCTGTTCGGTGTGACATTTATTTTCTTCATCGTGGGCTTTATATTCAGCCACGCGTGGTTGCGCCCGGTTTGGCTCAAGAGCCTGGTCATGTTCACACCGTTTGTGTGTATCGCCGCGGACGTCAGCTCGTGGTATTTCACCAAGCTCTATGCCGGTTTCGCATGGGTAGTGCTGATTGCAGGCGGCCTGATGGGCCTGAGTTTCGCCATCATGTGGATCATCTCAATGTACCAGATGTGGTTTTACCGGGTGCCGGATAACGTAAGGAACCGGACTTTTCAATAAGAGTCTCAGAGAACTGCAAATGCGGTGTTTCGCCAGAATTTTCTCGAACGATTCATAGGCACCCTCTCTTTCCGACGTGAATTTGGCCGCTGGCGTTTAATCCCTTTACCTATTTTTTCAGACAAAACGGTCAGTTAAATGCAAGATGCGAATCACATTCATTCTTGTTAAGGGGTATAGGCTAAATTCATAAAAAGATTATATTTTTGATACTTGAAATCATGTAATAATATCAACGCTGATGTATCTACGCGGCAATGCAATAATTTGATCCGGTTCAGCTGTGGTTCAAACACAAAGTTCCATAATGTACTGGACCGTCACTGATAAATAAGAGGATTTACCATGACATTTTTTAGAATCGCACTTTTGATTTCACTGATGACTCTCGGTTTTGGTTCACCGGTTATCGCCGAAGATCTGTCTGATCCCGCAATCTGCATGGACTGCCACGATGACGCTGACCGTGCGCCACCCAGCGATCCAACCCGTCCCCAGGTGCACAACCCGGAGGGTGGTTTTTTCGTAGAGTCCCATGCTGACTTTGCATGCACGGACTGCCATACCTACATCACCAATCTCGAGCACGATATGCTGGAAGGTGATCCACAAGTCGATTGCCTGGAATGCCACGACGAAGTTCCGACAAAAGAATAGAACTTAATCGCTCTGCCGAAAAAGCCCCGGATTCCGGGGCTTTTTTTATATGGATAACCAGTACGCCAATGCAAGTGGTATTCGTCCCCAACACGGCAAATATCTATATTGTTTGATTAAAATCATCGATTGCGATTCAATGATCAGCAGATATGCGTGTGAAGAACTTTTACCTTTCAAGGAGACGTTGGTGAGTATCAAAAATTTATTACCCGGAAAGTATCAAGTGACGGGTCTTTCAGGCCTGATTATCGGGATCGCATCCCTGGTCTTGCCGGGCGCCGTGTTCGGCCAGTTCTCAGGTGCTGAATCCTGCATCGACTGCCACTACGAGCATCACGAAGAAAACCTGAACAACTGGCGGGCCAGCGGGCATCCGTACATGCTAATGTCATCGGAAGAAGCCCGTAACCGCGCAATTCCATTACCGGGCGGATTCACCTGGGACGACATCTCTTACGTCGTCGGCGGCCACAAGTGGAAGGCCCTCTACCTGGATAATAATGGTTATTTCATCACGACCACCAAGAATGAAGCCGGCAGCGAACGGCCCGGGCTCAACCAGTACAACATGAAGACGGGCGAGTGGTCTGATTACCGCCCCGGCGATGTGAACGTGCCTTACGACTGCGGAAATTGCCACACCACCAACTGGGTGGCAAATCCCTCGCCTGAAAACACTGCTGGCAACCAGGGTGGCTTGGCTGGTCTGCACGGAAAATTCGATGCCACCGGTGTTGAATGCGAACAGTGCCATGGCAACGGCCTGACCATGGACGATGATACGCCCAAACAGGCGGAATTTTGCGGCACCTGCCACGGCAGCGAAGACCTTGGCACGATCGCAGCCGCAAACGGCTTTATCACGTCTCACCAACAATACAATGAACTCCTCGCGGGACCGCACAGCAGCACGGATTGCGCCACCTGTCACAATGCGCATAAACGAGCCGATCTCTCAATTGAAACGACCTGTGCAAATTGCCATCCCGTACAGGCAGCCGCATATGCAGACAACGTCATGTCTGATTACGGGGTCACCTGTGTAGACTGTCACATGCCTACTGTTGGTGTGGTGGCACAGCCTCTCGGTCCCAACCAGGGTGACTTGAAAACCCACCTTTTCTATATCAACACCGATCCGGAAGCGAACATGTTTACCCAGGAGGGTGATTTCGTTGCGCTGGACTTCGTGGTGTCGGGAAAGACTGACAAGGCGGCCGTTACACTGAATTTTGCCTGCAAGCGTTGTCATCAGACCACCGAGGTGGCTGAACTGGCCAGGTTTGCCAAGAACTTCCATGGTACGGAACAAGGGGTTGAGCCCCTGGATTATGCCGGCATCACCCCGGGGCTTTCCGGCCACTGGTGGGGTGGCTCCACGCGCAGCGGCGAAGGCTTCCTGATCGATGTCTCGTATCGGTCCGATGGCAAGATACTGGTGGTTGCATCCTTCTACACCTACGACTCCGCCGGCAACCAGTTGTGGCTGATCGGCCAAAAGGCGGTTGATCCGGGCGAAAACACTGTCACGATGAACCTGAAGGTTCCGCAAGGCGCCCAGTGGGGCCCGGATTTCGACCCGGCTGACCTGCCTTCACCAAGAACCCCATGGGGTACGGCAGAATTTATGTTCGATACGTGTGGAACGGGTACCTTTGTAGCCACACCCAACGCCGAAATGATGGCACAGGGGTTCGTTCAATACGGTTATGACCTGGCCCGTGACATCTCGATATCGGGTCATTCATGCCCGAGCATGATGAACAACCCGGGCATATTGAGCCCATAAGAATTACAGGATCGGCTCTTGGATCATCGAACTGATACAGCATGCTGAACAACAAGAAAATCGTGGTTGTAATGCCGGCCTACAACGCCGCCACAACGCTTGAGAAAACTTACCGGGAAATACCCCATGATATCGTCGACGATGTCATCCTGGTGGATGACAAGAGCTACGACAACACTACCGAGGTGGCAAAAAACCTCGGTATCACGCACGTCATCACGCACCAGGAAAACAAGGGCTACGGCGGTAACCAGAAGAGCTGTTACCGGGCTGCCCTTGAACTTGACGCCGACGTGGTCATCATGCTGCACCCCGATTACCAGTACACGCCCAAGTTGTGCACGTCCATGGCTTCGTTGCTTTCGCAGGGTATGTTCGATTGCGCGCTGGGCTCCCGCATCCTGGGCAAAGGCGCACTCAAGGGCGGCATGCCAGTTTACAAATACTTCGCCAACCGGCTCTTGACCGCTTTCCAGAACCTGTTGTTGAACTACAAGCTGTCCGAATACCATACCGGCTACCGCGCCTTTACCCGCGAGGTGCTGGAAAGACTTCCGCTGGAGGA
>JAPHTE010000156.1 GCA_026196445.1 Lysobacterales bacterium | reverse complement strand
GCACGTTGGGATGCTTTGTTGAGCGGTGACCTGGCAGCGGCCTACGAGTACCTGTCCCCCGGCTATCGGTCCAGTGTTTCTTTGTTGCAGTACCAGAGGCTGATCTTGCTTAAAAAGGTAAAGTGGACAAGTGCGGAATATATTGAAAGTGATTGTGAAGAAAACAGCTGTAATGTAAAGATTATGCTGGGTTTTACAGTTTATGGTGCATTGCCGGGCATGAGAACCTTCACCGACACCCAGGATATTGAAGAATCGTGGGTGCGCGTTGAAGGCCAATGGTATTATGTTCCCCCAAAATAGTATCGCCAAAGCTGAGTTGTGATCGAAGTAAAATGGTACCCCTACCGGTTGCCTTGATGCGGGTTTTAGCGTAAGCTTGCTGTGCGTTTGTACGTGAACCGCGTGTTTCGGCCGTTTGGCTACGGGTTCCAGTACATGTGTTATAAACTTATATATAAGCCCTGTGTACACAATAGGAGTGTTGTAATGAACAGAAAAAATCTAACTGCCGCAGTACTTGCAGGTCTGGCGGGCGCCGCCGGAATCGTGGGTTCCGCGCAGGCAGTCAACATCAATCCCGATGGCCTTGGCCAGGTATTGATTTATCCCTACTACACGGTCAATGGTGGTAATACGACCCTTCTGTCGGTTGTAAATACGACAGAAAACGCCAAAGCCGTAAAAGTCCGCTTCAAAGAGGGTAAGAACTCTCGCGAAGTTCTTGACTTTAACCTCTACCTGTCAGCGTATGACGTATGGGCAGCAGCTATCAAGAATGTTGATGGTACGCCAACCCTGAGAGTCGCTGATAATTCATGCACGGTTCCATACCTGTATATGAACGAAGGCAGCAAACAGCCTTTCCTCGTTTATGGCATGAACGATCTGACTGACGAAGATGCTTTTGGCAGCATCGACCGTGCGAAGGAAGGTTATTTCGAAATGATCGAAATGGGAACCATCCTGTCTGAGACGACTACCGCATGGGCCGTAACTCACGTCGACGGTGTTCCTCCTTATGATGATGAAGATCCAGATGATTATCCCTGTAAAACAGTGGTAGACGCATGGACCATTACCAATGACCTCACTGGTGCAGGCGGTTACTGGATCGACGCGGACGATGGTGATCCGGATCACGACCTTACTTTGCCCAGCGGTGGTTTATTTGGTGGTGCTTCCATCGTAAATGTACAGGCAGGTGCGATGTACAGCTATGATGCAAAAGCGCTTAACGGATTTACCGATGGCAGGTTGCTCGGCACGCTTCACGGTGAGCCTGGTAATTCATACCCCGGTCTGAATAGCGGTAATGTTGAAGACGCCGTAGTTTTCACAGACGATGGCCAAGTATTCTATTCAGAAACCTTTGACCGCGGTGTTGATGCGGTTTCATTCGTATTCATGCATGATGCAATCATGAATGAATACACCACCGAAGCAGCAGTTGGTGCCGCTACGGAATGGGTAATGACCTTCCCGACGAAGTCGTTCTACACCTATGCACAAGAGTCTGGTTCAACCCCGCCGGTTGCGCCATTCGTTTCTAGCTGGGACACGGATGATGAAGAGTCATGTGAGCCGGTCATTCTGGACACGATCTATGATCGTAATGAGCAGACTATTCCGACGTTTGATCCTTCGGGTAACCCGATTCCACCGATCGTATCTCCATTGCCTCCGGAAGCCACCGTTACACCTGACCCATATGTTCCTTTTGAACTGTGCTACGAAGTCAGTGTAATCGAGTTTGGTCCTGGTGAAGGCGATGCTACTGGTGTCCTGGGTTCAGTGAACTTCCATAATATCGACAATGAGACTTCATTGATGTTTGAGCATGGCTGGGCACGTCTGGACATGTTCAACTACAAGACAGACAATGATGCGAATGGTGTGCCTGAAGACAACCAGCGCCTTGAGCTCGGTGGCCTTGAAGGTCTGCCTGTAACCGGTTTTGCGGTTCAAGCATTCCAGAATGCCTTCCTGGGTGACGGTGCTGATGTGCTCGCCAACTATGGCGGTATCTTCCAGCACAAAGCAACCCGTTCGATGGGTAGCCTTGGAGGTTACGGCGGTCTCGCAATTAAGTAATTCCGAGACTGTACTTTGTTAGACCTTGAGTGGGGGCCGTCAAGCGGCCCCCACTTATATACAGGGATTTAAATTATTAACCAGTTATTTATAGAGAATTGGTATTTCCCGCCGCAAATAATGTATTAGAATAGCAACCAGACCTGTCATCCGGACTGGGCAGTAAAGAGAGGATTTATGAGGTATTCAAACGGAATTAAATGGGTATTAGCGACTGTTGTAATGACGGGCACCGCGGTTGCGGACGTGAT
>JAPHTE010000082.1 GCA_026196445.1 Lysobacterales bacterium | reverse complement strand
AGCAGCCTGGTTTCTCTGACCTGGGAACTCAAACAATATTCAGCGGTGCTTGGTTTGCCCATCGCGTTTGTCTATTCGGTCATTCCGGTCGCGGGCGTGCTGATCAGCTTCTATGCCGTTGCCGCGGCAATGGATGATGAAATCGAAAGCTTCGCGGATTCCACCGAGGAAGGGATTTAAAAATGGTAGTTTTCATACTGGTCTCGACTTTCGTCCTTCTGTTCGTACTGGGTGTTCCCATTGCTTTCAGCCTGGGCCTGTCCACGCTGGCTACCATGCTGGTGACCATGGACTGGGTGCCTGCGGTTACCACGATCGCGCAACGCATGGCGGGTGGTATCAACAGTTTTGCCTTGCTGGCGATCCCGCTGTTTATCCTGTCCGGCCTGCTGATGGCACAGGGTGGTATCGCGAGGCGCGTCATCGACTTCTCCAAGGCCGTGGTCGGTTCCCTGCCCGGTGGCCTGGCCTTCGTTAACGTTATTTCCTGCATGCTGTTTGGCGCCATTTCCGGCTCGGCAGTGGCGGCGACATCGGCCATCGGTGGCTTCATGATCCCGGAAATGAACAAGGCCGGTTATGACCGGGACTTCAACGCCGCGATCACGGCGACTTCGGCCACCACCGGCATGCTGATTCCGCCCAGTAACATCCTGATCGTTTACGCGGTCGCCAGCGGTGGCGTATCGATCGCCGCGCTGTTTGTCGGCGGCTACCTGCCGGGTATCCTGGTGGGCCTCGGCCTGATGGGCGTGGCTGCCGTATATGCCAAGCGGCACAATTTCCCGGCAGGCGTGCGGGTGCCGTTGCCCGTATTGCTGAAATGCACGGTAGCGGCGATTCCCAGCCTGCTGCTGATCGTAGTGGTCATTGGCGGCATCCTGGCGGGCGTATTCACAGCCACCGAGGCCGGCGCCATAGCCGTATTGTACGCCCTGGTGCTGTCCCTGGTTTACCGGCAACTGAGCCTGGCCGATATCAAGGCCGTGCTGCTGAAATCGGCGGAGACCACCGCCATTGTCATGTTCCTGATCGGCACCTCGATGGCCATGTCATGGTTGCTGGCGTACGAGAACATACCGGCCATCGTGGCGAACGCGATGATCGGGGTCAGCGACAACCCGTTCGTGATCCTGTTGCTGATCAACCTGGTTTTGCTGTGTGTCGGCGTTTTCATGGACATGACACCAGCCGTGCTGATTTTCACGCCGATCTTTCTGCCGGTGGCCGTCGAACTGGGCATGTCACCGCTGCACTTTGGCATCATGATGGTATTGAACCTGTGCATCGGTTTGTGCACGCCGCCGGTCGGCAGTATCCTGTTTGTCGGCTGCGCGATCGCCAAGACCAGTATCAGCAAGATCGTACGCCCGATGATCCCGATGTACGTGGCCATGTTCCTGGCCCTGTTGCTGGTAACTTACGTACCGGAGATCAGCGAAACCTTGCCGCGTTTCTTCGGATTGATCGACTGACACACTGGATTTCGGTATGAACACTGGCACGAAACAGCCCACCATTAACGACGTCGCCGCAATGGCGGGCGTCTCCAAGCGCACGGTGTCCCGTGTTATCAACGCGTCGGACAAGGTCAACCAGGCGACGCGGGCCCGGGTCCTGGAGGTCATTGACCAGCTTGACTTCACGCCCAACCGGCAGGCGCGCGGGCTGGCAGCCAGGCGTTCATACCTGATTGGCCTGGTCTATGACATACCGACTCTGTTCATATCCGATGTACAGAGAGGAGTGCTGAATGTATGCGAGGACACGGGCTATGAACTCGTGGTGCATGCCTGTCACACCGACAGCAAAGAAGCGATAACAAACATTGTCAAGTTCGTCACGCGCGCCAGGGTTGATGGTTTGATCATCTGTTCCCCCGTATCGGAAATTGATGGCCTGGAACCGGCGCTGAAGAAGGCCGGTTGTGCCTATATACGGTTTACGTCGACGCTCGGAAGTGGGCCGCGAAAAAGAGTCGTAACGGATTACCTGCCGGCGATTTCGGACATGACCCGTCACCTGGTCGAGTTTGGCCACCGGGATTTTGGGTTTATATCGGGACCAAGGGGTAATATCTCGGCACGAAAACGGCACGAGTCATTTGTCCGGGCACTCGCAGAGTACGATCTCGAGTTACCCAAAAATATGATCGTGGAAGGTGCATTCACCTTTGATTCGGGTGTGGCAGCATCGCGGAAACTCCTGTCACGCAATCCCCAGCCTACAGCGATATTTGCGGCCAACGATGAGATGGCTTTCGGGGTCATGAACGTCGCTGCAGAAAAGGGTATCAAAATCCCGGAAGAATTGTCGGTGGTCGGCTTCGACGGCACACCCTTTGCGACTTTTGTCGTACCGTCCCTTTCCACAATCATCCGCAAGACGGATGAAATGTCACGCCTGGCGACGCTGAAATTGCTGGCCCTGATCAATGAAGGGACGGATGCGTTACTTAAATTTGAAACGCTGGTCTCCCCCCAGTTCATTCCCAGGCAGTCGACCGGGCCTGTGCCCGCCAAAAAAGGCAGCTAATACCCGGAAACAACCGTGTTTTTACAAGCAGGCCATTTCCAGGCCCGAGTGTATTTATAGTGACATGAAACATAAGCGGTTACCCATCTTTTCAATCCTGACAGCTGTCTTGTGCCTGGGTTCCAGCCCGCAAAGTGGCGCGCAAGAGGCGCCGAATGAAATTGGCGGTCAGCCCGATACCAGGGCAGTGCCAAATACCGATGCACCACCGAATCCGCCAAAACGTGCCGGTAAAAAAGCACCCGTGGTGCCCAAACCCGTCATTTTGGATGAACTCGAGGAAGTGGT
>JAPHTE010000474.1 GCA_026196445.1 Lysobacterales bacterium | reverse complement strand
GAGGTCGCGAAATACTGTTCGGTCTGGTAGCGGCCGCCGTCAAAGGTTGGCGCCTGGGTTTTTACCTGCCGGGGTTGCCAGTCTTTGGCAGCCACGTAGTATAGCGCCGGCGGGCTGGTGAAGGATTCGAACCTGGCGAAGAAGTTACCGGTTTCGTTATCGGTGCTGGTAATTTCCAGCGTGCCGTTGTCCGGAAACGTGATCAGGCTGCGTTCCCAGCCACCTTCCGGGTTGGGGTTATAGCGGTAAATCTTACCGCGTACGTTTTCCAGCATGGTTACCAGTATCGTGTCATCGGTGGCCGTAACTGCTTCCACGACGCTCGATGCATCCGGCGTGACCAGCACGTCGATGACGCCATTTGAGTCACCACGCAAGGCCGCGGTATCGGCGACCAGCACTGCGCCTTGCGGGTAAGTGACCTCGCCGCGTTTCCAGTCTTCCTTCAGGGAAACGATCAGGCGGCCCCGGAATGCGCCGTTGATATCGGCCGAGAGTGGCAATTCGAGTTTTTGCTTTTTGCCGTCGATCAACTGGTAACGTTGCGTTGTCCAGAACGTCAGGCCCTCGCGCACCATGTCGATATCAGCACCGGCCGAACGCAGGCGGTCTGCGTAGGACCAGACGGACGATGTTTTGCCTGCATGGATCAGCTCCGCCTCATTTGATGGCGTGCCGCGTTTCCAGCGCTTGACGATCCTCGGGTAACCCGAGTCTGTCATCGAACCCTCACCAAAGTTTGTTGAGACGTAAACCGTGTCGGCATCGATCCAGGTCGCGTTGCCCTTGGACCGCGGCAGGTAAAATCCATCCTCGACAAAGGTTTTATCGACGGAGTTGAATTCCCGTATCACGTTGGCGTCGCCACCACCGGGCGACAGGTGAACCAGGCAGTGTTCAGGTCGTTTCGGCAGGCAGTCCATACCCTTGAAGACCCATTGCTTGTCCTCGGCCGTGTTCAGAGCGTCGATATCGAGGACCGTTTCCCAGGCAGGCTCGTCCCCGGCGAATTCATCCAGCGTCGCGCGCCTGAAAATGCCACGCGGGTGGTTTTCGTCTTTCCAGAAGTTGTACAGCCAGCCTTCCTCCTGGTAAACCTCTGGCAGCCGGGAAGTAGAGTTCAGCGCTGCCCGGGCTTGCGCGAGTAGCTGTGCAAATATGGGCTTTGATTCCAGCCGTTCGGCAGTGGATTTGTTTTGCGCTTCCACCCATGCCAGGGCTTTTTCGCCGTTGATATCTTCAAGCCACAAATAGGGATCATCGCCGGCCCACGACGAAGACATGGCCACGGTTGCTAAAAGTAAAACGAGTGTTTTGAAATGCATATGTATTTCCCAATTCTCAACAGGCGACCATGTCTATCTCTAAACAGCCGGTGTGAACACTGCTGGTGTTCGCGATAAATCTTTTGATGTGGCTCAAGTTTAGTTATTGTCGTCATTCCGGCGAAAGCCGGAAGCCATTTCCCGCCGGTTGGAAAATGGACCCCGGATCAAGTCCGGGGTGACGAAGGCGGATGAAGTTGGTCCCGATAAATCTCAACTTTAGTTGCACCTGAATCCGCTTTGCCGTGATTTTAATCTGATCCCAGAGGTCAGGTAGTGCCAAAAGGCAGGGTTCTCAGGTGCCGCAAAACGTCTGCCTGACTTCCTGGCCCGGTAATGGCGGCCTGGCGTAACGTTCGAGGTTTGCGTCGTAGTCGAAAGGGTGCGCGAGTACGTCGACCAGGGCGTGGAATGGCGCGAAGTCACCGTCGTTCTCAGCAGCCACGATGGCTTCCTCCACGAGGTGGTTACGCGGTATGAACACCGGGTTGGCTCGTAGCATCCCGCTCGTCCTGGTTGCAGCGTCTTCGCTCTCCGCGAAGCGTGACCGCCAACGTTCCAGCCAGGGTTCGAATGCCGCGTCCAGCTGAAAAATCTCACCGGTGTTTTCATCCGTTCCAGCCAATTCTGCCAGGCGCCGGAAGGTCAGCGTGAAATCACTGCCGTGTTGCTGCATCAGCTCGAGCAAGTCCTGGACAAGTGCGACGTCGCCGGATTCGTCACCTGCGAGTCCGAGTTTACGGAATATGCCGTTGCGGTAGGCCGCCTGTACCAGGCCGGGAAACTCGTCGATGACCGCCTGGCCCTTGCCGACCGCACGCTCCTGGTCGTCATCCAGCAATGGCAGCAGCGCCTGGACCAGCTGTGCCAGGTTCCAGTGCGCGATTTGGACCTGGTTACGGTAGGCATAACGCCCGGCGTGGTCGATGGAGCTGAACACCGCGTTGTTGTCGAAGCCGTCCATGAAGGCACAGGGGCCATAGTCGACCGTTTCGCCAGAGAGCAGCATATTGTCCGTATTCATCACGCCGTGGATGAATCCCAGCAGTTGCCATTGTGCGACCAGGCTGGCCTGGCGTTCTACCACACCCGCCAGCATCGCCTGCAAGGGCTCATTGGCGCCGGCCGCCCGTGGGTAGTGACGTTCGATGACGTGATCAACCAGCGTCTGCAGGGCGTCGATATCCTGTTTTGATGCAAAGTACTGGAAAGTGCCGATGCGGATGTGGCTTTGTGCCACACGCGCCAGTACCGCACCCGGCAAGCGGTCTTCACGGACCACGAATTGCCCGGTGGTCACGGCACCCAGGGCACGCGTTGTCGGCACACCCAGTGCAGCCATGGCTTCGCTGACGATGTATTCGCGCAGTACCGGGCCCAGTGGTGCACGGCCATCCCCCGCGCGTGAATACGGTGTGCGGCCGGAACCTTTCAGCTGGATGTCATGGCGCACACCATCGCGTGCGATTACTTCGCCCAGCAGTATGGCCCGGCCGTCACCCAGTTGCGGAACCCAGCCGCCAAACTGGTGACCTGCATACACCGTTGCGACCGGGTCGGCGTCGCCCGGTATGTAGTTGCCGGCGATAAAACCAACGCCAGTCTCGGATTCCAGCCAAGCAGGATCGAATCCAAGGTAATCAGCCAGCGAATGGTTGACGCGTATCAACTCCGGGGCTGGTACCGGTTGGGGGTGTTGCCGCGTATAAAAGCTCTCCGGTAGTCGCGCGTAACTGTTGTCGAAGGGCGGGTGGGGGGCGTGGGTCATGCTAGCCCAGTTTCATCGCGTGGTGGATGTCGTCCAGCACCTTGGTGACACAGTTTTCGCCTTCTTCGATCGCCACGTCCGCCTTGTGGAACTCCAGCAGGCCGATATGTGACAGTTTTGGCAGGATCAGCACTTCGGCCGGGTCACCTGCCAGGCGGCTGCGCGTGATGCGATCCTGGAAAATATTGATAGACTGGGAAATGGTTGTAAATGTACCGGGTGCACCTTCCTCCCTGTCACGTTCTGAAAAAAACGAGGCCGAGTATTCCTTGGTCGTTTTCTTGATGCTTTGCAGTACACCCTTTTTGACCGGTGCTTCAGGCAGTGTGTGTTTGCTGCTGCGTTTGCCAACTATGTCGGAATTCAGGTTGACCGCAATGACGATGTCCGCACCGAGTGCGCGGCAGGTGGTAACGGGTACCGGGTTGACGAGCCCCCCGTCAACCAGCCAGCGATGCTCGATACGGACTGCCGGGAACAGGCCCGGCATGGCCATTGAAGCCTGGACGGCATCCGCCAGATTTCCATCCTGGAACCAGACCTCCCGCCCGTTCTCGAGATTGGTGGCCACGGCAGCGAATTTCTTTGGCAGGTCTTCGATGCGGACGTCTTCGCCGGTGACATAGTCGTGCAGGAAGCGGCTCATCCGTTCACTGTCCACCAACCCCGATTGCGTGAACTTGACGCCAAAAAACCGGTAGACGTCGGTCCGGGTCGAGGCGAGCACCCAGTCCTCGAGTTTCTGCAGGTTGCCGGCAAGATATGCGGCGCCGATCATCGCGCCGACCGAGGTGCCACATACGATGTCCGGCTCGATACCTTCCCGCAACAGCGTCTTTATGACCCCGATGTGTGACCAGCCACGCGACGCTCCACTGCCAAGGACCAGCCCGATCTTTGCTTTGACTTTGGAATCGTTCAACTTCGTTTCCGCGATTTATCGGTAGTATGTGTTTGCCGGTTCATTATAGGTGAATAGGTGAAAAGAGGTCAGGCTCTTACCAGCTTGTCTCACCAGGGTAAATGAAGCAGATGCCTTTTTGCTAGAATGAATCATCCCCTTTACCACGGAGAAATACATGGCAGGCGGTTTTGCCAAAGACGGCGCGGTCCAGGACCAGATCGACGCCACCATTGAGGACGCGGTCAGCCGTGCACGCAATAACCTGCCCAAGGGTGAAAGTCTGCGCAACTGCAGGGAGTGCGGTGCGAAAATCCCCGAAGCCAGGCGCGAGGCCGTGCCCGGTGTTCGTTTGTGCGTCAGCTGCCAGGCGAGGCACGACAAGCAACAGGCCGCGGTCAGCGGATACAACCGCCGGGGCAGCAAGGACAGCCAACTGAGGTAGCTTAGCCATGATACGCACAACGCTGGAAACAGAGCGGCTGAGATTACGGCTATTCACCCCCGATGACGTGCAGATCACCTACTTGCTGGGCACCGACCCGGACGTCATAAAGTATGCCGAGTCCGAGCCGCTAAGGGATATGCAGGCAGCCCGGCAATGCCTTGAGCAAGGCCCCCTGGCCGATTACAAAAAGTACGGTTTTGGGCGTTTTGCGGTGGAACTCAAGGAAACCGGCGAGGTGATCGGGTTCTGCGGTGTCAAGTACATCGAGGAAATAGACTTGCCGGAAGTCGGTTACCGCTATTTACCGGAATACTGGGGCAGGGGCATCGGAACCGAGGCGGCACAAGCCTGTGTCGAGTTCGCCAGGGAAGACCTGGGGGTTGAAAAGCTGATTGCGTTGATCATACCGGGGAACATCGCGTCGATCAGGGTCGCCGAGAAGTTGGGCATGACCCGGGGTCCGTTGATCCGTATTTATGGTGATGAGGCCTATCAATACGAGATGATGCTCTGAGATCCGGTCTTTGCCGGTCACAAACATACTGAACTAAATGCATGGCCTGACGTGCTTATGGTGCCGGAGCACGCTGCGGGGTATACGCGGATAAAGCATAACTACCGGTTTTCCGCGGTATGCTTATGAATATCCTGAACCGGAGACAGGCAAATGTCAGGAAGTGCGACATTGCTCCCACAATGTTGTGAATAGTGTGGGAGCAATTGGCCCTGCCAGTCGCGGGTTTTCACCCTTGTTGATCGCGAACACTTACAGGCTTCTGCCCATAAGTGATCCCGGCCTTTTACCTTGAGCCAGCTAAGGCTCAGCCGTTACCGCCGCCGCCTTTTTCAACAACCTCTGCTGCTTCGTCTTTCGTTTCTTCCACAGCTTCCTCAACGGTTTCCTTGGTTGCGTCGTAGGCATCTTTCATCGCATCGCCGGCGTCTTCAGCCATATCGGCGGTGGCATCGTAGGCATCTTCCATAGCGTCGCCCGCATCTTCGGCCATTTCCGCAGTAGCGTCGTAGGCGTCCTCCATGGCATCACCGGCGTCTGCAGCCATGTCCTTGGCAGTATCAGCTGCATCGGAACCGGCTTCCTTCATGCTTTCAACCGCGTTCTTGGCTTGGTCTGCTGTGGTGGCTTCTTCTTTCTGGCAGGCGCCCAGGGCGACTGTCATGCAAACCACCAACAGGTAAAACAGTTTCTGGTGCTTCATAATCAACTCCTTCGCTTCACTCAATCTTGTATGAGCGTGCTGAAAGTACAGCACCCCAGCAATTGAAATGCAAGCAAATCCGGTAATAGGGACTACTTCATTCAAGCCGTGGCAGATTCGGGTTATACTTATTTATGAATCACAACCATCTAATCGAGAGGACAGTAAATGGCAACTTATGAATGTAAAGTGTGTGGAATGAGCGTTAATGCTACCTGTGGCAAGTGTGACGCACCGTTGGAGAACGGTACGCTCAAGATCGACGAAAACACCGAGGTTCAGATTTCCGAGTGCCCGAATGGCCACGGCAAGATCAAATCACCGTTATGCTGCGGCCAGGACATGACCTGCTCGTTGTAGAATTTGAAGCAAGCTCAAAAAATGGCGGCTGTCAGCAGTCGCCATTTTTTTTCCCAAGCCATCAAGTCAGTATACGGACCTTCCGGAAGCCGGTTGGACCTGCAATAGAACCTCCGCGGCTGTTAGTCTCAGACAGTTCCAACCCGGGGCATCGAGTTGATACGCCCGGGTTCGCCACCGGCGAGCTCCATTACTTTCTCATCCATCACGCGACGCCACAGGAACGGCACGTAGGCGAGCAGGAACATGCCAAAATAACCACTGGGTAGCTGGGGCACGTCATCATAATGCCTCAACGCCTGGTAACGGCGCGCAGCATAAGCGTGGTGGTCAGAGTGCCGTTCAAGGTGAAACAGAATCAGGTTTGAAGCGAGGTGGTTGGCATTCCAGGAGTGTCTTGGTTGGCAGCGCTCGTAGCGGCCACTGGGCAATTTCTCGCGCAGCAACCCGTAGTGCTCAACGTAATTGGCGCTGGTCAGCTGCCACCATGCAAATGCTGCCTGGATCAGCATGAAGGGCAGTGCGGCAAAGCCGAAAACGATAATGATGCCGGTATAAAGAAGTACTGATACCGAATAGGACTGCAGGATTTCATTGTGCCAGCCCCATGCTTTGTAGCCACGCCGGCGAAGACGGTGGAGTTCCAGTCGCCAGCCTCTTTGCAGCCCGCCGGGAACTTCACGCAAGGCAAAGCGGTAGATGCTCTCGCCAAAACGCGCGCTGGCGCAGTCTTCCGGTGTGGCGACCTGCGCGTGGTGGCCGACGTTGTGCTCCATCGTGAAGTGACCGTAAAAGGGCACCGCCAGGACCAGGCGCGCGGCGATGCGGTCAGCGCGATTCTTCTTGTGCCCGAGTTCATGTCCGATATTGACTCCAAAGCCGCTAATGACACCGGTCGTCAGGCCGATTGCCAGCAGACCTGACCAGCTCAGGTGATGGCTGGTGACGAACCAGGCACCGGTAATCAGGGCGATAAAATGCAGTGGCACCGTTAAGTGGTTGAGCAGGCGATAGTAGTTGTCGGCTTCCAATTGCGGCACGACCTGCTCAGGCGGGTTGCTAAGGTCGTTTGGAAACAGAAAATCCAGCAGCGGGATCAACAGGTAAAGCGATAGCAATGGAATCCAGAGGCTCCATTCCCTGCCGGTCCATGTCATCAGCCCCATGCTGAGTAAAGGGATTAACGGGAAGGGTACAGCGAGTAACCACAGGTAGCGTTTACGATCTACGTAGCTGACCTGTCCCAGGTCCGGATCATTGAAAGTGTAAGTTTTCACCCTTGATAGCTTACTGAAAATTCACAAAGGGTTCAGGTCCGTAATTCAGCAGTGCACTTTTTACCGGGGACGCAGAGTGGTCGTTTTACATCAACCCTTGGCCAGCATCCACTTGCGCAGGCGGTTGGAGTCGCCGAAAGGCGTCAGCTTGCCATAGGAATTCAGCAGTACGATGGATACCGGCTCGCCATCAATGTTGGCCTGCATCACCAGGCAACGTCCAGCCTCCATGATATAGCCTGTTTTGCTCAGTTCGATGTCCCAGTTCCTATTTTTCAATAAGCGGTTGGTATTGCCGTATACCAGCGGGCCACGGCGCGGGTACGGTCGCACTTCAAGACGCGTTGTCGTGCTGGCCTGCCTGATCAGGTCGTAGTCCTTGGCCGCCGTGACCATTTTCATCAGGTCGCGCGCCGTGGAGTGGTTTTCCACGCTCAAGCCGGCCGCATCGGCAAAGTGGCTGGCGTGCATGCCGAGTTGCGCGGCCTTTTCATTCATGGCGGCGACGAATGACCCGGTACCGCCCGGCCAGGTCCGGCCCAATGCCGTTGCGGCCCGGTTTTCGGACGCCATGATCGCCAGCAGGATCATTTCGCGGCGCGACAGCGAGGCACCATACTCCAGGCGCGAACCTGTCAACTGAACCAGGTCGCGGTCGGCCTTGGTGACGGTAATCTTTTCCGCCAGGTCGAGGCCGGAATCCAGGATGACCATGGCGGTCATTAACTTGGTGATCGATGCGATCGGCCGTATGGTATCGATGTCCTTGCTGTAAATGACTGCACCCTGCGAGTTGGTGACCAGCGCCGAGGCCGAGCGTAATTTCGGGTCGCCTTCGAGACCGGTAAAACGCGCAGCCTGGACTACCGTTGACAGCACCAATAAACCCAGGATGATCAAAGTCGCACCAATCTGCCGCATGGTTCCTCTCGCTTTGCCGTTATTACGCACCAGGCGGTGCGTCTACATTGTCAAGGTTTTAACAGTGTGATTCTGTCTTTCTCCACCTTGATCAGGCGTTGTTTGTACAGTTTTCCAAGGGCCTTCTTGTAGTTACCCTTGCTGACACCATACTCATTATATATCGCATCCGGCGGGCTGTAATCGGTCAGTGTCGAAATCCCGCCGTTGGCCTCCAGATTTTTCAGTATTCGCCCTGCCAGGTCCTCACGGGCCTGCTGTGTCTGGCGTTGCAGGGCCAGGTCAATCTTGCGGTCTTCACGAATGGTCTTGATAAAGCCAGTCGTTGTATCACCCGGCTGTAGCTTACGGAACACCTCGCCGTGGTATAACAACCCCAGGTGCGTGCCGTTGATGACCGCCTTGTAGCCGAGGCCGGTCTCGCCGACGATGAGCAGGTCTACCGCTTCACCCGGCGTCATGTTCCTGGCCCGCTCGTCGAGGAAATTATGCAACTTGGTGGTACCGATGACCTGGTCATTCGGGTCGAGGAACAGGTATACCACGTAGGACTTGCCTTCGACGATGGGTGTGAGTTGCTGGCTAATGGGTACCAGCAGGTCCCGTTCACCGCCCCAGTCCATGAAGGCGCCGGCCCTGGTGACGGTGACCGCTTTCAAAAATGCGCATTCACCCGCCTTGGCGACAGGTGCATGCACAGCCTTGTCAACGGGGTGTTTTTTATCAGGTGATTTTTGCATGCGAGAAGGGTAACGCACTTTTAAACCCGGGTCGCGGTTTATAATGGAGACACATCACCAGGGAGGCAGTGAAACGTGCATGAGATGGCCATATGCCAGGGACTGATGAGCCAGGTCGAGCAGATCGCACGGGACAAGGGCGCCACACGCGTCGAACACATCGTCCTTTCCATCGGGCCGTTGGCGGGTGTCGAGCCAGAACTGCTGAGCCGGGCGTTTGAAGTGGCCCGCGCAGACACCCTCGCCAGTACGGCCGAATTGGAGATAGAAACCGGACCTGTGGTGGTCGAATGCCGTAGCTGCGGTGCAAAAGGCGGGGCTAAGGTGAACCGCTTGTTATGTCCCTCCTGCGGTGACTGGAAGGTCAACCTGGTTCAGGGTGATGAACTGCTTTTAATGAGTATCGAAATCAGCGGGATTCCGGTCTGAAGCGGGCGGTTTGACATAGGCTATTTAGGCTATTTTACGTAGTTAATTCAAGTACTTTCGTTACACCGACACCACCCAGAATTTGATGATACTCCCATTTTTTACAATGGCTGAATACTTTTATTTTCGCTAGCATAAAAATTGAAAATCTAATTGATCCAGATCAATTAAAAACGAATTTTTGGAGAAGATAATCCGCTGCGAGTCAGTACGGAACCAGCGGACATGAAATGGACGATTTGCGGTTCGAGTAGTCTTGATGATTTTCTGGGGTTTTTGGCAGTCGGACGTCAAACATACGCCCTGGAACAGCTCGAAAACGGCGCTTACTGCCTGGCACGGGCAGATGCATGGCAACCTGGTCTGCACACACTCGGAGAATACCGTCAAACAGAGCCCCTGAAGGCTCTGTTTTTCCCTGCACGAGAATTTATTGGACGCTGGGGAGAGCTGGCCGGCCGCGACCCGATGCCAGAGAGGATCGTATTTGGCGTCAAAAACTGTGACCTGTCCTCCCTGGCGATCTTTGACCATGTTTTTCTTGATGGTGTAGCCAGGGACACTTATTACGCGGAGGCCCGTGACAAGACCATACTGGTATCCAGCGACTGCAGCAGCCAACTCGAAGTGTGCTTCTGCCCAGCGGTTGGCGAACAGCCCTATGCGCGCCAGGGATTTGACATCAACATTGCTGAAACTCCCGACGGTTACGTTATCGAGTCAGGCTCTGAAAAAGGCAAGGCTTTACTTGAGTCTGCCGCTGACTACCTGGAACCCGCTGCTGATGAGTTGGTTGCAGTGCTTGAACAGCAGCGCGCGAAACGTTACTCAGAGCTGGTAGAGCAGAGCCACGCTCACGGCGTGAAACCCGGCACGGATTTTCGCGCCGCTGTCGAAGGCGCCTTCGATTCCGGCCTGTGGGCAGATTTCGCAGAGGATTGCGTGGAATGCGGCGCCTGCAACTTTATCTGTTGCACCTGTCACTGCTTCCTGCTGGCCGACGGGCAGGACGCAAACGGCCAGGCGGCGCGTACCAAGCTGTGGGACGCCTGCCTGTTCTCCGGTTTTGCGGCCGTGGCCGGTGGCGGCAATGCCCGCCCACTCAGGGCCGAGCGCCTGCGTAATCGTTTCGACAAGAAATTCAGTTATTTCCCACGGGTCATGGAACGTTATGCCTGTGATGGGTGCGGGCGTTGTACCGAAGCCTGCATCGCCAACATTGATATCCGAGATGTATTAAGGAGGGCTGTCGATGTATCCGACACTCTACATGCCCATTCCAGCGACCATCGAGCGGATTGAGGACGAAACGCCTGATATAAAGACGTTTACGATTCGTCCGGTAGAGCCGATAGCTTTTGCGGCAGGCCAGTTCGTGGAACTGGCCGTGCCGGGTATCGGTGAAGCACCGTTCACGCCATCCTCCTCCCCGAAGATTACAGATTTCATGGAAATCACCATCATGCGCACCGGCCGGGTGACCGATTGGCTGCACGGAATGAAGGTGGGCGACGAGGTCGGGGTTCGCGGGCCGATGGGGCGTGCCTACCCGATGGAGGAGTTTCACGGCCGTGAAATCCTGGTCGTTGGTGGTGGATGCGGCGTGGGCCCGCTGCGCTCCCTGCTGCTGGAAGTGATCCAGGACCTGCAGGCTTACCCCCGCGTCATTGTGCGCTATGGCGCAAAGACCCCTGACAGTATCGTGTTCCGGGATGCACAGACGCACGGCTGGGGCCAGGATGGTGCCATGGACGTGATGCTGACCGTCGACGAGGCCAGCGACGGTTGGGACGGCCATGTTGGACTGATCACCGAGATCCTGGAGGAGGACTACCTCGATTGCCACGCAGAAGATGGCGTGGCCGTTATGTGTGGCCCGCCGGTGATGATGAAGTTCGGCACCGAGAAGCTACTGCAGCGCGGCTACCGGCCGGAGAACATCTACCTGTCGATGGAGAAGAACATGAGCTGCGGAATTGGCCAGTGCGGCCATTGCCGCATGGGTGTTTATTACTGCTGCAAGGACGGCCCCGTGTTCACCTACGACGAAATTCAAGATGACCCGAGGGTGTGGGATGACTGACGCAAGCTTTAGTCGGTTGATCATCGACCTGGAAAAATGTGATCAGTGTGAATCCTGTGTCGTGGAGTGCGGCTACTACAACCGGCCACATGGCCACGAAAACGGGCTGTGCAGTTTGCGCCAGAAGGCCACATTTGCCGTGATCTGCCGCCGTTGCGCACACGCGAGCTGTATCGATGCGTGCGAATTTGACGCCATTGATCGCGATGAGGACAGGGTATTGCACCGCCACAACATGCGCTGCGTCAGCTGCAAGATGTGCGCACACGCTTGTCCATTCGGCACCATATATACCGACATGCTGGCTTTCTACGAGGTCAATTGCGACGCCTGCCTGTCTACCACCGATGGCCCTCCGGCTTGCGTGGCGAGTTGTCCGCACGGTGCGCTGGAATACCGCGATACGGATCCCTCCGAGGCAGGTATCCACATTATTGATGAACACCTGGCCGCCCGCGCCGAGGGCTGGGTGAGAAGGGAGGCAGCGTCATGAACGGGAATATGGTCATCGTCGAGTTCCTGCTGTTTCCCGGCTTGTTGTTTACGGCCATCGCAGGGCTTTTGACCGCCTGGGTGGACCGCAAGGTCACGGCCATGGTGCAGATGCGCGTCGGGCCGCCGCTGCTACAGCCGTTCCACGATATCCGCAAATTGTTCGTCAAGGAGACCTGCGTGCCTGAAGGTGGCGCGATTGGCCTGTTCCTGTTGGCGCCGCTGCTGGGGTTGGCGGCGGTGGCGTTGGCGTCGATGATCCTGTGGCGCGCATTGCTGGACGTCGAGGCTACCTTTGTCGGTGACCTGATAGTGCTCATCTATCTGTTCGTGATGCCGGCGCTGGGTGTGATGCTGGGGTCGTTTGCATCCCGCAATCCCCTGGCCTCGATCGGCGGCAGCCGCGAAGTAAAGCTGATGATCGCTTACGAATTGCCGATGGTACTGGCCATCCTGGTGCCGGTCATCCAGGCTGGCAGTATTCGCCTCGGCGACCTGCTCACGGCCCAGCCGCCAATATTGAGTGTGTCCGGTGTGCTGGCGCTGCTGGTCTCGATCGCCTGTATGCAGGCCAAGCTGACCATCGTGCCATTTGACATGCCGGAGGCGGAAACCGAACTCAGCGGCGGCGCACTGATCGAGTATTCCGGGCCACCGCTGGCGATGTTCAAGCTCACCAGGGCAATGATGCTGTTCACCTTGCCAATACTGCTGCTCGTACTGTTTTTTGGCGGTTTGCTGACCGGTCCTGTTTGGCAACGTTGGGTGATCGGCTTCCTGGTGTGGTTCGTGCTGGTGGCCATCACCATCGTTTTGAGAAATACCACCCCGCGGGTGCGTATCGACCAGGCCGTGCGCTTTTTCTGGGGCCCCGTCAGTGTCGTGGCCCTGGTGGCCGTTGTGCTGGCCTGGGCGGGTTGGTGAGGACATGAGGCTGGCATTATGAGCAATGCAATCAATGCGCTGACACGTTCACTGAATGTATTCCACCTGGCGGGCAGCGCCTGCAACAACTGCGATATCGAGATTCTCGATGCACTGACGCCAAAATACGACCTCGAACGATTCGGCATCACGCTGGTGGGGAGTATCCGCCACGCCGACGTACTCCTGATGTCGGGTATTTTCAACCGTAAAGCGGCCATCCGTGCGCAGGAACTGATCGCGCAAGCACCCAAGCCCTATCTGGTGATTGCGATTGGTGGATGTCCGGCCACCGGCCTGATGTGGCGCGACTCCTACAACTGGGAGCGCCCGCCAGGTGACTTCGTCAAGATCGATGCCTTTGTCCCGGGTTGTCCGCCAAAGCCGGAGGCGATGATCAGCGCCGTGGTCAAGGTCATCGAGGGATTACGCAGCGGTGAGCTGGTGCCCGGATGCCTGCACACGAGCGATACGGTGGCCGGCGATCCCGCACTGGAAACAGCAGGTGGTTCGTGATGAATAAGCAAAAGGATAGCATCGACAAAGCAGACATCGCTGCCAGTCTCCAGGCCCAATTCAATGAATTCATACTGGCGATTTACTCCAAAGGGGAGCGGCGTATTTACATCGATATCGCTCCACAAACAGTGATCCGGGCGACCCGCCTGATGCTGAATGAATATGGAGCGCGGTTCCAGATTGCAACCGGTGTGGATACCAGCGACGGGTTTGAAGTGATGTATCACTGGGCGATGGATGAAAGCGATTGTGTTGTTACCTTCAGGGTGGTGCTGCCACACGAGGCTGCACAAGTAGAGTCAATTGCCCTGATCTGCCCCGCTGCCGAGTGGATCGAGAGGGAGATGTGGGAATTGCTGGGGATAGAGTTCAAGGGCCATCCGGACATGCGCCATTTGCTGCTCGCCGATGAGTGGCCGGAGGGCAAATTCCCGATGCGCCGTGACTACGAGGCGACACCATGACCAAGCGCACCATCGTACCCATCGGCCCCTACCATGCCTTGCAGGAAGAGCCTGAATTTTTCAAATTGCATGTCGAGGGCGAAAAGGTCGTGCACCTGGACATCGAGCTGGGTTACAACCACCGCGGTATCGAGAAGCTATCGGAATCCAAGACCTTCGAGGAAACCGTCTTCCTGGTCGAACGTATCTGTGGTATCTGCTCGACCTCGCACCCGCTGGCCTGCGTGCAGGCGGCCGAGGACGCCGGCGACATACCGGTACCCGAGCGCGCCCTGTTTATCCGCTCCATGGTGGGTGAACTGGAACGTATCCATTCGCACCTGCTGTGGCTTGGCCTGGCAGGACACTTCCTTGGTTTCAACACGATCTGGATGTGGGCCTGGCGCTTCCGCGAAGATGTACTCAATATCCTGGAATTGATCACCGGTAACCGTAACCACTACGGCATGATGAAACCGGGTGGTGTACGCCGCGACATCAAACATACCGACCTGCCCGCGATCGCCAGCCTGTCCGAGGGTCTGAAGGATCCGATCAAGATGTTCCGCGACGCCGTGGTCCAGGACCCGTTGATCCACGCGCGCACCAAGGGCGTCGGTATCCTGACCCGCGAGATGGCCATCGCTTATGGCGCACTCGGCCCTACGGCACGTGCCTCTAACTACGCCATCGACGTGCGTCGCGATCACCCCCACGCCGCCTACGACAAGGTGGATTGGGATGTGGTGACCTGTGAGAACGGCGACGTATTCGACAAGGCCGTTGTGCGCATTCTCGAGATGTTCGAGTCGATCCGGATAATCGAACAATGCATTGAGCAGCTGAAAAAGATCGGTGGGCCGGTGGACTCCGATCCGAAGTTCGTCGCGGCAGGCGAGGGCATCGGCCATTACGAGGCGCCGCGCGGCGAGGTGTTCCACTACATACGCAGTGATGGCAGCAACCGCCCGATCCGGCACAAGGTGAGGGCGCCGAGTTTCATGAACGTGCCGACCAACCGGGAAACGGTGATTGGCGCCACAGTGGCCGACGCCACCATCATCCTGGCGGCCGTCGACCCGTGTTATTGCTGCACCGAGCGCATGGCGGTGGCTGTCGACAGCAGCAGTGGCGAGCGCATGCTGGATGCGCGTGACCTGATCCGCCTGTCCTGTGAGAAAACCGACCGCCTGGTGGCGGATTCCGGCCTGCAAGGGCCGTCATTGCCGATTGAACGATGAGATGGACATGCTTAGAAGCCTTCTGACAAACCCAATGGCATTGCCGGTTGTTTTCCCGTTGCTGGCGGGACTGGTTTGCCTGTTGCTACCCAATGCGGCGTCCCGCTTACGCGTCTGGCTGGCGGCGCTGGCCGCTATCGTGGTGCTGGCTTTCGTTTGGCCGCTCTTCCAGCAGGCCGGTCAAACATGGAATCCGCTGCCGTGGCTGACCCTGCGCACGGACCTGTTGAGCGTATTTATCCTGCTGGGCGTGGCATTTTTTGGTCTGGTCGTCGCGGTCTACTCGGTCGGATACATGAAAGACCGCCCGCATCAGCGGGCATACTTCACCTACCTGTTATGGACGCTGGGCATCTCCTGTGGCGTGGTGTTGGCCAACGACCTGCTGATACTGCTGGTGTGCTGGGGTTTCCTTGCTCTGATCCTGTACCTGATGGCGGGCCTGTCTGGACCGGGAGCGGCGGAGGCTGCCCGCAAATCGCTGATGATCATAGGTGGTTCTGACGCGCTGATGCTGCTCGGCATCCTGATTTACTGGCACCTGGCCGGGACCACCCGCATGGATGGTGCTGCGCTGGCGCTGGACGGACCATTAGCATACATGGCTTTTCTGACCCTGCTGGCGGGCGCCTTCGCCAAGGCCGGTGCGGTGCCGTTTCACTCCTGGGTGCCGTCTTTTGGTGAAAAAGTAGATGCGCCGGTCTCGGCATTCCTGCCCGCATCGCTGGATAAATTGCTTGGCATTTACCTTTTGACCCGCCTCGTACTGGACTTGTTTATCCCGACCCCGGGCATGTACGGCATGCTGATGCTGCTTGGCGCCGTGACGGTGATCGCTGCGGTGTTGATGGCCCTGGTGCAGCACGACCTGAAGCGCCTGTTGTCGTTCCACGCGGTCAGCCAGGTCGGTTACATGATCCTCGGTATTGGCACCGGCACTGCCATCGGCCTGGCCGGTGGCCTGTTCCACATGTTGAACAACACGGTTTACAAGTCAGCGCTATTCCTCGGGGCGGGCATGGTCGAGAAACAGACGGGCACGACCGATCTGGACCGCCTGGGTGGCCTGGCGAAGTTGATGCCGGTTACCTTCATCGTTTGTACCATCGCGGCCCTGTCGATATCCGGTATTCCGCCATTGAACGGTTTTGCGTCCAAGTGGATGATCTACCAGGGCATTATCAGCTCCGGGGACAACGGTAGCTTTGCCTGGGTGCTTTGGCTGGCGGTCGCCATGCTTGGTTCCGCGCTCACCCTGGCCAGTTTTGTCAAGGTGTTGCACGCCACCTTCCTGTGCAAACCCTCGGTTGAGATACGGCAGATGGAAATCAGCGAAAAGAAGGGCAGCATGCTGTTGCCGATGATTGTTCTGGCGCTGTTATGCGTGGTGTTCGGCGTGTATGCCTTCCAGGTTCCTCTCGGCTTTTTGATCTTCCCGGTCGTCGCGGTGACGGTACCGGGTGTCTGGTGGTCCGGCCTCGCGACGGTGTTGATCCTGCTTGCAGTCATTGTCGGTATTGGCCTGTACTGGTTGACGATGCGTGGCGGCAAACTGAGGCGCATGCGTACCTATATCGGTGGCGAACAGATGCAGGATGTGTACCTGAGCAACGATGAGCCGGGTCCGCTACGGCACGTCGAAGTGACCGGTGTTGATTTCTACGACACCATCGAACAGGTGCCGGGCCTGCACCGTTACTACGCGCTGATGAAGGACCGGGTGTTCGACATCTATGAATTCCTGAAACGCAGCGCCGACTACTTCGTGCAAATGTTGCGTGCGCTTCATACCGGCATCCTGCCGTCCTATCTGAGGTGGTTTGTCGCAGGCCTATTGCTGGTGGTCTGGGTGGTAACAATGGAGGGCAGATGAGATGATTGAAGTACTTGCCTTATTGATCCTGCTGACCGTTATCGCTGCGATCATCACCGTGCTGACTTCAAACCTGCTACACGCGGTGATCAGTGTCGGCGCAGTCGGTTTCCTGCTGGCCATCGTGTACCTGTTCCTGTCGGCGCCGGACGTGGCAATCGTGCAGATCGGCGTCGAGGTGGTGAGCCTGGTGATCCTGATCCGGGCAACCCTGGGACGCGAAGTGCAAAAGCTGAAAACCGTGCATGCCGTGGTTGGTGTCTCCTTCGCTGTAGCCTTCGTGGCGGTAATCGGCCTGTTCGGCATCCAGGTGTTCAACGCATTCCCACAATTCGGCATCCCTGTCATGCAACGCTTTGCCGATGCTCCGTCACTGGTGTACCTGCAAAGCGGCCTGGCGGAAACCGGTGCCCCCAACCTGGTCACCGCCGTGTTGCTGGACTTCCGCGCCTGGGACACGCTGGGTGAGGCAACCGTGCTGTTCTGCGCAGCGCTGGGCGCGGTCGCGATATTGCGGCGCAACGCCCGTATCAATACTGACAAGAACAAGGAGGAATCATCATGAGTGCGCCTCCTCGCAGATTGCGTGACCGGGGGACAGGCATGAGCATGACGGTGAAAACGGTCATGCGCTGGCTGAAAGGTCCGATCCTTCTGTTTGGTATTTACATGGTCCTGTATGGCCACATAACACCAGGCGGGGGCTTTGGCGGCGGTGTGGTAATCGCCAGTGCCTTCGTCCTGATCACCCTGGCTGCGGGCCAGAAAGAAGGCTTGCGCATCTTCCCGCTTGGAATGGCGTCACGGTTGGACAGTGCCGGCCTGCTGCTGTTCCTGGTTATCGGCTGGCTGGGCACCTGGTGGGCGGGGGGCTATTTCTTTGAAAACTACATTCCTACTGCCGAGACGGCTCGCTTCAGCTTGTTCAGCGGCGGAATTATCCCGTTGGGAAACCTGGTGCTCGGGCTCAAAGTGGCCAGTGCACTGTTCCTGGTGTTCACCGTGCTGACGGCGTTCCACATTACCGACGAGTTGCTTGGTGAAACAGAAGTGCAGCAACGGCAGGAGGACAAATCATGATCTATTCCTTGTGTTTGCTGTTGATCCTGATCGGCCTTTATGGCGTCATCGTCAGCCGCCAGACGCTGAAGATCGTCGTCAGCCTGCTGATCATGAACCATGGTGTGCACCTGATGTTGTTACTGGTTGGCTATCGCAAGAATGGCAGTCCACCGATCGTCGATCCGGGTACCACCATTGCCGATTTTGCAGCCGGCGCCGTGGATCCGCTGCCACAAGCCATGGTATTGACGTCCATCGTCATCGGGCTCGGCGTGCTGGCGCTGATGGTGGCCTTGTGTGTGCGGTTGTACGAGCGTTATGGAACCTTTGACGTGACCGAAATCCGGCGGCTGCGGGGATAGTGTGATGTTTGGAATGAACACTGATGTACAGGCCATGATTCCGATGTTCGTAGCCGTCCCGCTGGGTATGTCCTTGCTGATCCAGTTGGTGGCACGGCATCGACAGGTACTTGCCGAGACACTGAATATCGCTGCCATGATGGCGCTGGTGGTGATGAGCTGGTCCACCATCGGCGGCGAGGGTATCTATCATCTCGGCGGTTGGCCAACACCGGTCGGGATCGATATGCGGATGGACGCGCTGACAACCCTTCTGCTGCTGGTGGTCAGCATCGTCGGCTTCGCCGTCAGCGTATATGCGGTCGACTACATGCGGCGATTCACTTCGACCAGCCATTTTTACAGCCTGTTCATGTTGATGGTGACTGGCATGAACGGCGTCATCCTGGCGGGTGACCTGTTCAACCTCTACGTGTTCCTGGAGGTTGCCGCCATCGCCTCCTACTCACTGGTCGCTTTTGGTTGTGCCCACGAGGAACTGGAAGCTTCGTTCAAGTACATCGTGCTGGGCTCCCTGTCCTCGGCGCTGATATTGACTGGTGTGGCGCTGGTGTACGGCATCACGGGCACGCTGAACCTGGGTCATATCGCCGAGCGGATCGCCGAATCCGGGATGGATGAGCCATTGCTGCTCGCATTTGGCCTGTTTATCGTCGGTTTTGGTTTCAAATCAGCCTTGGTACCGTTCCACGCCTGGCTGCCGGACGCACATCCGTCCGCACCTGCGCCGGTCTCGGCTATGCTCTCGGGTGTCTTGATCAAGGCGATTGGCATTTACGTGCTGGCGCGCCTGGCGTTCAACGTATTTGGCATCAGCGAAAGCGCATTGGAAATGCTGCGCTGGTTGGGCGTGCTTTCGATGGTGGTCGGCGGCTTGCTGGCGGTCGGGCAAAAGGATATCAAGCGGCTGTTTGCCTTCAGCAGTATCTCGCAGGTTGGTTTCATGGTGCTCGGGCTGGGGCTTGGCTCACCGCTGGGCATGGTTGGTGCGCTTTACCACCTGGTCAACCACTCGATGTTCAAGTCACTCCTGTTCCTCAATGCGGGTGCGGTGGAATACACGACCGGCACCCGGGACCTGAACCAACTGGGTGGACTGAACGGCCGGATGCCGGTGACCGGCGCCACTTCGCTAATTGGCTCGATGTCCATTGCCGGCTTACCGCCATTCAACGGTTTCTGGAGCAAACTGATCATCGTACTGGCGTGTATCGAGGGTGGTTATTACATGCTTGCAACGGTTGCCGTTCTGGTCAGCATTATTACGCTCGCCTACCAGCTGAAAGTTCAGCGCATGGCCTTTTTTGCCGCCTTGCCGGAGGCGTTGAAAAATCTGCGACGTGAACCGCCGATGATGTCGCTGGCGATGATCCTGCTGGCCGTGGGCTGTGTCGCTTTGTCGCTGCTGATGTTTAGCGGCCTGCGCGATCCATGGTTAATCGGCACCGCACAACAGGTTCTGAGCGCTGGTGCATTCGGGGGATAGATAACGGGATTCGACATGAATCAATCCGACTACAAATTCAAACGCAAACCCGCCATAGAACGGCTGGTCTTGTTCGCTTTATCCCTGGTGTTCTGGATCATGCTGATATGGCCGGTGACATCCGTCGACGGGCGTTTGCTTACCGGGGATATCGCCGTCGGTATCGTGGTGGCGGCATTCGTGGCCCTGATCATGCACAACATCATCCGGGTCAGGTTCGTCCGCCTGGTCAACCCGGTAAGTTGGTTCTGGGCATTTGTGTATCTGTTCGTGCTCAGCTACTACGTCATCAAGGGTGGTGTTGATGTCAGTTACCGCGTTTTGCACCCGCGCATGCCAATCCGGCCCGGCATCGTCAGGATCAGGAGCATACTCGAAACTGACACGGGCCGGGCGGTGTTGGCCAACTGTATTACTCTGACGCCGGGCACGCTGACGATCGACGTGACCGATGACGGTGTCTTTTACATCCACTGGCTCAATGTGCTCAGCCTCGAAGAGGAAGAGGTTGCGAAGCAGGTGTTAAGGCGTTTCGAGTGGTATATCAAACGGATATTTGAATAAGGAGCCATCATGTTGACAATGGAATTCCTGTTCCCGGTACTGACGGTTGGCTTGCTGGTGTGCTGTGCCATGTGCCTGTACCGCATCGCCAACGGCCCGCTTGGCTCAGACCGCATGGTGGCGATCGATATTCTCGGCACCGTAGTGGTCGGGTTCGTTGCCATCATCACCGCGGTAAGTGGCAAGGTCTACTTGCTCGACGTGGCCCTGGTCTGGGCCCTGGTGAGCTTTGCAGGCACCCTGGCCCTGGCCAAATACCTGGTGGGGAAACGACTCAATGAATGAAACAATCGGGTTGATACTTTTTGTAATCGGCGTGCTGTTCGACCTCTTCGGTTGCGTCGGCCTGGTACGCCTGCCGGATGTCTACAACCGCATCCAGGCCTCGACCAAGTGCGTGGTGCTCGGTACGACCTTCCTGCTACTGGGCACCATGGTCTGGGTGGGCACTGCCTCGGCCATCATCAAGGGCCTGCTGTGTATCGCGTTCGTATTGATCACGTCTTCTACTGCTGCCCACGCGCTGTCGCGCGCGGCGCACCGGTCAGGCGTCCCGCTGGCCGAAGGCAGCGTCATCGACCAATACGCCGATGACCTGCAGGGTGAGCCGGGTTACGAGGAGAATGAGTCATGAGACTACCCGCATTCATGCAGCCGAGAATCCTGAAACAGGCATTTAAAGCGGCATTCTCACCGGCATTCACGACCAGGTTCCCGGCAGAGCCGTTTGAGCCTCAGGAAGCCTTCCGCGGTCGTCCGCGTTTCCATGCCAATGACTGTACCGGTTGTGGCGCCTGCGCCGAAGTATGTCCGCCAAAGTGTATCGAGGTGATCGACGACATCACGACCTCGCCGCCAAAACGTTTACTGGTGCAGCACCTGGACGCCTGTATCGTGTGTGGCCAATGTGAACGTTATTGTCCGACCCATGCCGGTATTCGCATGAGCCATGAATGGGACTATGCCGGGTTCAAGCCCGAGGATT
>JAPHTE010000018.1 GCA_026196445.1 Lysobacterales bacterium | reverse complement strand
GCCAGGAATGCGCCGGTAAATTCGAATATGGCCGCGACCAGGATAGCCTGCTTGATGGTCAGCGCCTTGGCGCCCACCGAGGTGGCCATCGCGTTGGCGACGTCGTTGGCGCCGATACCCCATGCCATGAACAGACCGAACGCGGCGGCTAGACCCAAGTACCAAAATGAAAATTCCATTATTACTTTTTATCCCGGTGAAAGTGTTGACAGGGGTTAACGTGCCAGCATTAACTGCAGACGACTGCCCACGCGTTGTGCGCGGTCGGCGATTTTGCCGGTATCCTCGATGACCTTGTAAAGAAACATGGCATGCACAGCCCGCATGTCGTTATCGAGTTCGAATAAATCGGTGAACAATGCTTCTTCAAGCGCGTCAGCCTGGTGCTCGATCCCGTCCAGTTTCAATAGCATGCGTCCCACGCGCTTGCGCTCGATCTTGCCAAAGCCGGTTTCGATCAATTCGTCCAGTTCGGAGATGACCAGGTATGCCTGGTTGGCCGCCTTGGTGCATTGTTTGATCAGTTTCCTGTAGTCCCGGTGCAGTTCCTTCGGAATTCGCAACTTGCGCCGCAGGATTAAACCGGTAAGGTCCTTGGTCTTGCCCGCCACCATGTCCTGCATGGTCAGGACCTCGAGGATATCGCGCCGGTCAACGGGCATGAAAAGGCTGGTGGGCAGCCGCAGACGAAGATCCTTCTTCAGCGTATCGGCTTGATTTTCCAGCGCCACGATTTTCTTGTAGTGTTTTTCGATGCCTGTGTCATCTTCGCTCAAAACCGCTTCCGTGAACGGTTCCAGTTCATTGACACATGTAAGCACCTTCTCCATGTGTTCCTGCAGTGGTTTGACGGGTGATTTTCCGAAGATTTTACTGAAATAGGTGCCAGCCATTAATTTCTCCCGTTGTGGTATGAACGTGGTCGAGGTGACAAGTGGTAGTTTTGTATTCAGTCTGCTTTAACCGCGCGCGGGTATTGTAACAAAATTGTCACATTCGCAATTTAAGATTCACCCATGAACTCAGCCCCCGAGTCCGGGCCTGCGGTGATCGCCGTACGCTCGGAAAAATTCCATCGCTGGCGAAGCCGCAAAGACACCCTTGCCAGGCGTGTAATTGGCCTTGGCGGCCTGGTAGTCATTGCTGCCGTATTGCTGATTCTGTTTTATCTTTTGTTTGTCGTGGCGCCGCTGTTTTTGCCTGCATCGATATCGCAAAGCAGCATTGGCGCCAAGCCTGAATGGGCGGATGGCAGCACCATCTACCTGTCGCTCGAAGAACAGCAACAGGTTGCGCTGAGGATCGACAGAAATGGCAGTGCCGAGTTTTTCAGCTTGGACGGCTTGGGAATCCTCGAAACACACGTGATCCCCGGGGACGGCTCGACCTTGATCATGGCCAGCAGTGACCAGGGCAACAGCGGGCTCATAGCGGTCGCATTTGATAGCGGCAAGGTCAATTTGTTAAAGCACGATTACGAGACTGATTATTCCGCCGGTGTCGAGTTACGGACCATCATTCCTTCACTTAATTTTCCCTACGGTGACGCACCGCACAATTTGATGCCTGGGGGCGGTATAGCGGGATTAGCCTTATCTGACAATGAGTTTGAACTGGTGTTGGCAGCGGCAGGCGCCGGTGGGCGCGTCCGGCTCGAGTGGAGCACCAAACAGGAGAACTTCCTCAGCGGTGAGATCACGCTGGATACCACCATCAAGACGCTGGACACGCAATTCGAGATAACGGCCATTACCGTCAGTGACGATCACCGCTGGTTATACCTCGGTGACGATCAAGGCCGTATCCATTTCCTTCGTACCGCAGACATGCAGCAGATTCAATCGGTGCAGGTATCGGACACAGCGATCAGTAGCATGAGCATGTTACTGGGCGGAATCTCCGTGCTGGCGGGTGATGCCGGCGGCCGTATCACCCAGCTTTTCCCTGTCCGGGATGAGGACAACGAGTACCGGCTCGAGGCGATCAGGCACTTCGAGAGCGGACAGGCGGCGATCAACCGGATTATTTCTGAACAACGCCGCAAGGGATTCCTGGCGGTTGATGAGAAAGGCAAGCTGGCGATTTATCATTCTACGGCCGGAACCCTGGTGCTGGAGCAGCAGCTGGATCATGGACTACCGGCGGCCTTGGCGCTCGCGCCCCGCGCGTCCGGTTTGCTGGTGATCAACGGTGATGGCGGCACGGACTTCATGGAGATCGACAACGAACACCCGGAGGTGTCGTTTTCGTCCCTGTGGCAAAAGGTCTGGTATGAGAATTACAGCCAGCCCGAGTATGTCTGGCAGTCATCGGCTTCCAATAATACCTTCGAACCCAAGTTCAGTCTGGCACCATTGGCTTTCGGTACACTGAAGGCCGCCTTGTACGCGATGTTGTTTGCCCTGCCGTTGGCCCTGGCGGGCGCCGCGTTCACTGCCTACTTCATGTCGCCGGGATTGCGCAGGATGGTCAAACCCACCATCGAGATCATGGCCGCTTTACCGACGGTCATCCTGGGTTTCCTGGCCGGATTGTGGTTTGCACCTTTCCTGGAAGAAAACCTGGCGGGGGTATTTGCGCTCTTATTGTTCATGCCCGTGGGCCTGTTGGTATTCGCCTGGTTCTGGACGCAGGCAGAGTGGCGAATCAAGGACTACATGAAAGAAGGCTGGGAACCGGTACTTCTGATACCCGTGTTGGTGCTTTTTGGCTGGTTGTCTATAGAGTTGGCTGGCCCCTTGCAAAACCTGCTGTTCGACGGTGACCTGCGTCACTGGCTGAGCCGCGAGGCAGGTATTTCCTACGACCAGAGAAACGCCATGGTAGTGGGTTGCGCGATGGGATTCGCGGTTATCCCGACCATTTTTTCGATCGCCGAGGATGCCATTTACGGCGTGCCAAAGTCGCTCTCGAATGGTTCATTGGCGCTGGGAGCAACCCCCTGGCAGACCCTGGTCAGGGTGATTTTACCGACAGCCAGCCCGGGTATGTTTTCCGCGGTGATGATCGGTCTTGGCCGCGCAGTGGGCGAAACCATGATTGTGTTGATGGCCACAGGTAACACGCCAATCATGGATTGGAATTTGTTCGAAGGGATGCGCACACTGGCCGCGAATATTGCAGTCGAGATGCCAGAGTCCGCTTTGAACAGTTCGCACTACCGAATTCTTTTCCTGGCCGCCCTGGTGTTGTTCCTGTTTACTTTTGTGGTCAATACCGGCGCCGAGCTGATCCGTCAGCGTTTACGTGAAAAGTACAGTTCACTGTGAGGCTGGCCTGATGAAATCAACGGCTACGATGCGCTACACAAAATGGATCGCAGACGGTACCCCCTGGGTATGGTTGAACGCCGCAGCAGTCAGTGCCTGCATCTTGTTGGTGGTTGGGTTGCTGCTGTTGATCGGTGTGCGTGGCATGGGACATTTCTGGCCATTGTCCGTGCAAGAGATCGTGCACGTGGAAGCAGACGGCACCGAAGCCGTCATCGCCGGGCAGATCCGCGAAGAAGAAAAAGTTACGGCAGTGCGCTTACGCGAGTCTGGTCTTGAAGTTGCGGAGGGCACAGATTTCGTAACCCGTTACCTGCTGAAAACCGGTAACCGGGATGTCACCGGCCAGGATTTCCGCTGGGTACTCGAGCCGTCGATCCAGTCGACTGCAAAGCCCCACAGCATGGTGGTGTTCGAGCGCGAAGAGTGGGGTGTTTTTATTGGCAGGCTGATCGGTGTCAGGGAAGCTGGCCAGCTACTTGAAGACCCGGATACCTGGCGTGATTTTCAGCTCAGCCTCGAACGCGCCAATAACTTGAGGGATGAAATCCGGCACCTCGAGAAAAGCCGTATTGGTAGCATCAACTACCGCCTGGAGCGGTTGCGACTGGAACAACGTGGCCTGGAACTCAAGGGCAGAGACAGTGCTGAAAACCTGGCAGAGATCGAAGCCGACCGCGCCGTGCTCGAGAGAGAATACCAGGTGCTGGAACAGGAACTGGGTAATCTTTACACCCAGTTGCGGCGTGACGCTGTGGTCGTCACGACAGCGGACGGGCAGGAACTGGAGTTGCCCCTGGCCTCGATCGTTGACGCTTATCGCCCTAACCAGATGAACCTGGCAGACAAGGTCGGTCATTTTTTCCACCAGCTTTGGAAGTTCATTACGGATGACCCGCGCGAGGCCAATACCGAGGGCGGTATCTTCCCGGCCATATTCGGCACCGTCCTGATGGTTTTGCTGATGAGCGTATTCGTGACACCTTTGGGTGTGATCGCCGCGGTATATCTGAAGGAATATGCGCGCCAGGGCTTGTTTACGCGGTTTATCCGTGTCGCGGTCAACAACCTGGCCGGTGTGCCGTCGATTGTATACGGTGTATTTGGCCTCGGTTT
>JAPHTE010000378.1 GCA_026196445.1 Lysobacterales bacterium | reverse complement strand
GCTGGCATTGGCCTGGTACTTTTACGACAGCGTGCAATGGTTCGAATACGACATTGAGCGTATTACCATTGCCAATGCGGTGCTCAGCGGACATCGAACACTATCCATTGAAACCGACCAGAAACTGCGTTTGCTCGAAGGGAGCGTAGCAGCGGGCGAGATCGTGAATCTGCCGCTCTGGCACGAAAACATCCGCGTCCTGCGCACGACCATCATCGACATCCGGCACGACCTCGCAGATGAGCGTAGCCTGCTCGGGGCAGACAGCGGCAGCGATGAGATGGACGTGTTGAACGAGATGGAGGGCCTGGTCGAGGCGATCATTTCATCCGGTGAAATTATCCGGCTCGCCCTCGATGAAGGCAGGCTCGAGGATGCACAGGCGGAAGCGCAGCAACTGCAGGCGCGGGGTACGGCGGAGTTGTTCGGTGAGTTGATGGTGGAAACCCTGGCGTCCCGCAGCAAGGCATTGGCGCAGGCCAATTCCGAGACGGTCTCACTGGCCCATTACATCACCGGTGTGTTGCCGTTATTTATGCTGACCCTGGCGGGGCTGACAGCCATGATCGCGTGGTTGTTCTCTCGCAGCCTGACGCGTTCTGTCAACGTCCTTTACGATGGTGCGGAAGCCTTTACCAACGACGATCTGAACCACCGCATCCCCGAGCTGAGCGAGATAGAATTCGAACGTCTCGGCAAAGCCTTCAATACCATGGCGCGGCAGCTGGCAGACCACCGGGCCGCAATGCGTGATTCCAACGTGCGCCTGGAGGCCATCGTCGAAGAGCGTACACGGGCGCTCAAGACCAGCAATGAAATCCTTGCACTGGCAGATGAAAACCGGCGCAAATTTCTGGCGGATATCTCCCATGAGTTCCGCACGCCGTTGACCGTAATCCGTGGCGAATCGGAAATCGCGCTGCGAGGTAAGGCCAAGACCAGTAAGGAGTACAAGGAAACACTGACACGCATCATGGAACAGGCGGACCAGACCACGCGCCTGGTGGACGACCTGTTATTTATCGCGAGAGTGGATGCGGGAGAGCCCCGCCTGGACATCCGCCCGGTGTCGGTCAACAGCCTGCTGAAAGGCGCTTGCACGGATTTCAGTCCCCGTGCAGAGCAAAGCGAAATCAGCATCAAGCAGGTTATGGCAGTCGATAACGCCGTGGTCATGGGTGACGCTGGACGCTTGCGCCAGGTATTCTCCGTATTGCTGGATAATGCTTTGCGCTACTCGAAGCAGGGTGATACGGTGGAAGTCGGTCTCAAGCGTGGTGATAAAGATATCGTGATCACGGTGCGGGACACTGGTATCGGTTTGACCAAGGAGGAATCCCGCCAGGCATTCAAGCGTTTCTTCCGTGGTGGCAAGGCCCAGGGACATGCCCGTGGAACCGGGTTAGGCCTGCCCGTCGCCAAGGCCATCATAGAGGCGCACAAAGGCAGCATTGCACTCGAGGGAAAACCCGGAAAAGGTGCGCTGGCAACAGTAATATTGCCGGCTGAGGAAAAACTGAAGGCGGTAGCATGAGAATACTGATTGTTGAGGACGAAGCACGCATTGCCGATTTTCTGGAACGTGGCCTGCGTGCAGAAGGTCATTTCTGCGTGGTCGCCAACGACGGTGAGGCCGGTCTGGCGCTGGCGCTGGATGGTGATTTCGACCTGGTGCTGCTAGACCTGATGCTGCCGGGAATACACGGCCGCGAGGTTTGCCAGCAAATACGTGTCAACAAGGTCGATACGCCGCTGATTATCCTGTCGGCAATGGACAGCCTGGATGATGTCATCACCGGTTTGCGCATGGGCGCTGACGATTACATGACCAAGCCGTTTTCATTCGAAGAACTGCTGGCACGTATCGAAACCGTAACACGGCGCAGTTCGGAGATCACCACGCAGGAAAAATCTCTGGCAACTGGCCCGCTCGAATTTGACCGCAGTTCGCTGCGTTTCTCGGTCGACGGCAGGGAAATCAAGCTGACGGCCAAGGAGCTCGCCATCATGGAGTTGCTGATGAGCAACCCCGGTACCCTGTTCAGCCGTGAACGCATCCTGAGCAATGTGTGGGGCCTCAACATGGACCCGCTGACCAACGTAGTGGATGTTTATATTGGAAAGCTGCGCAAGAAAATCGACGCCGAAAATGCGGAGTCGTTCATCGAAACGGTGCGTGGACTGGGTTACCGACTCAGGGTTGTATGACAGGACTTGTTGTTTTTCCAGCCTTTTTTGTTGCGCCTTAACCAGATCGGAAGAGCG
>JAPHTE010000437.1 GCA_026196445.1 Lysobacterales bacterium | reverse complement strand
GGCGTGTTTTAAATCAACCAATCAGGGCAAAATTTGCAAGCCGGTCAAAAAGCCCTTTAAGCCGGGTCAACAGCTTAAGGCGGTTAGCACGTATCTTATCGTCCTCGTCCATCACCATGACCGCGTCAAAAAATGCTTCGATGGTGTTCGAAAGACCCGCCAACAAACTTAAGGAGGTCTCGTAATCTGAGCGGGAAAAGTGTTTTTCCAATTCTATTGAAATATCGTTAATTTCATCGAAAAGATGCTTTTCTTCCTTGATTATCAATAAATCAGCGTCGATCGTGTTTTCACTGGCTGGTGGAGATTTGCGTAAAATATTACCAATTCTCTTGTTTGCAGCAACCAGCACTGGTGCTTCGTCATGTTGCATGAATCCACGCAGGGCTTCGAGCCTTGCCAGCAGGTCGGGCAGGGTGGTCAAAGGCGCATCCAGCGTTGCGTTGACCATGCCGGTATCGAAACCCTGGTCACGTAAATAGTGTTTCAAACGCTCGAGCACAAAGCGGCGCAGTTCAGCAGTGTCTTCATCGCTGACGGGTAGTTGTTTGGCAAGTACCTGTGTGGCTATTTGCAGGCATTGATCAAGGCTGATATCCACCTCGCCGTCCAGAAGAATTCGGATCAGGCCAAGCGCGGCCCGGCGCAAGGCAAACGGATCCTTGTTTCCAGTCGGTTTCAGACCGGCAGCGAAGATTCCGCACAGTGAATCCACGCGGTCGGCCATCGAAACGATTTTGCCGGCCATCGTTGAGGGCAGTTCATCACCAGAGTAAGCCGGCCGGTAATGTTCGGAGATGGCCTGCGCGATATCCTCGTGTTCACCACTTTGCATGGCGTAGTAACCACCCATGATGCCTTGAAGCTCGGGAAATTCACCCACCATCTGGCTGACCAGGTCGCATTTACACAATAGCGCCGCACGTTCTGCAATGCCTTCCTCCATCTTGGCTGTTTTTGCTAAATGACGCGATATTGAAGAAATACGTCGCGATTTATCACGAACAGTGCCTAACTTGTCTTGAAATACAATTCGATCAAGTTGTGTTAACCACGCTTCAAGGGGTGACTTTTTATCCTGCTCCCAAAAAAATCGTGCGTCGGCCAGACGTGGACGTATCACGCGTTCAAAACCGGCGCGGACAGCATCAAGATCCTGGCTTTCGAGGTTCGCAACGGCAATAAAAGTGGCTTGCAGGGCGCGGCTTTTTCGATCAACGACCGGGAAAAACTTTTGGTGATCCTGCATGCTAGCGATCAACGCTTCTGCGGGCACTTCGAGAAATTCTTTGTCAAAACTACCCCTGACAGATCTTGGCCATTCGACCAGGCAGTTGACCTCGTCGAGCAGATCGGCATCCACCACGGCTTCTCCACCGCAGGATTTACCCAACTCACGAACCTGTTGTTCGATCAATGTGCGCCGCTTGTCCTGGTCAACCACCACGCAGGCGTTTTCCAGAACGTTTTCATAATCAGCTGCCGAAGAAATTGTGTGTGGCCCGGGGCTGTGTATCCGGTGGCCATGGGTCAGGTTCGAGGATTCCAGTTCGAAAAGCTTACCCGGTATGACTTTTTCACCGTGCATCACCAGCAACCAGTGCACGGGACGGATAAAACTGAAATCATTGGCTGCCCAACGCATGGGTTTTGCGATGGGCAAACCCGCCAGAACCTTGTCCAGCATTGGAAAGAGCAAATATTCCAGCTTCTCACCCTTCTTTTCGACCTTGCAGTACAGCCACTTTCCCTTATCGGTTTCAAGAGTATCCAGATCTTCGACGTTTTTACCAACCGAACGGGCAAAGCCGGTCGCAGCAGGAGTCGGCTGGTCGTTCTCGTCAAATGCCGCAGCCAACGCGGGACCGCGTCGTTCAGTGAACTGGTCGGGCTGGCTTTCTGAAAGGTCTGCAATCAGCAGGCACAAGCGTCTCGGAGTATAAAAGAACCGGCTCCGGCCGAGGTCATAGCCAAGTTCAACTTTATCCAGCTGCTGCAAAAAACCATCAAAAAAAGACTGGCCGAGCAACGACAGTGACTTTGGCGGCAATTCTTCGCAACCCAGTTCTACCAACAGGTCCGCACTGGCAGAAGAGATACCCTTTTGAGCCGGCTTATTCACAATCGTTCTCCTCCAGGCCCGGAAAACCAAGTGCTTTCCTGCGTTCATAATAGGCTTCCGCCACCTGGCGCGACAGGTTCCTGACGCGCAATATGAAGCGCTGACGCTCGGTGACCGAGATCGCGCGACGGGCGTCGAGCAGGTTGAAGGTGTGCGAGGCCTTCAGCACCTGTTCGTAAGCCGGTAACGGCAAGCCGAGTTCAACGAGCTTGCCGGCCTCCGATTCGCAGGTATCGAACCAGGCGAAAAGCGCAACGGTGTCGGCGTGTTCAAAATTGTAGGTTGATTGTTCCACCTCGTTCTGGTGAAAGACCTCGCCATAAGTCACCTTACGGTCCCCGGCATCGGTCCAAATCAGGTCAAAAATACTATCCACGTCCTGTAAATACATGGCCAAGCGTTCCAGACCGTAAGTGATTTCACCCAGCACAGGCCGGCATTCCAGGCCGCCAGCCTGCTGGAAATAGGTGAACTGGGTGATTTCCATGCCGTTGAGCCATACCTCCCAGCCCAGACCCCAGGCGCCCAGGGTTGGCGATTCCCAGTTGTCCTCCACAAAACGGATATCATGTACTGCGGGGTCAATACCGATCGCTTTTAACGAGCCCAGGTATAATTCCTGGATATTGGATGGTGCAGGTTTCATCACTACCTGGTATTGATAGTAGTGTTGCAGGCGGTTGGGGTTTTCACCGTAGCGTCCGTCCGTCGGACGTCTGCTTGGCTGAACATAGGCGGCGTTCCATGGTTCCGGCCCGATGGAGCGTAAAAAGGTCGCAGGATGGAACGTGCCTGCCCCTACTTCCATGTCAAGTGGCTGGATCAATACACAGCCCTGTTCTGCCCAGTATGTTTGCAGGCAGTTGATAAAATCCTGAAAAGTCATGAAAATCCCGTAATCCAAAAACAGGCCGGGTGGCCTGAAAAGAAAGTCCACTAGTATAGCCAAGGGGACACAAAGACAGAAGATGAACGGAAAAAAAGTTGGGAAACAGGTTTTATTGATAAAAACCGGTGGCACGATAAAAAAGATCACACCCCTGTACGAAGATTTCGAAAACTGGTTTGCACTCTACATGGATATCCATGATTTCATGCAGGTCGATGTGTTCCGCGGACAAACATTACCGAAACCTGGCAGCGTAGCCGGTGTTGTTGTAACCGGCTCTGCTGCCATGGTCTCGGAGCGGGCAGACTGGAGTGAAACAGCGGCTGACTGGTTGGCTGTGGCAGTCGGGCAGGGGGTCCCGGTACTCGGGGTCTGTTACGGTCACCAGTTACTGGCCCATGCCCTGGGTGGCCGGGTCGGGCCAAATCCACTCGGGCGGCAGATCGGTACCGTGCAGGTTCAACTGACTCGGGACGGGCAGGATGACCGACTGCTCGGACATTTGCCCGCAGCGTTCGCGGCGCAATCCTCACACTTGGAATCCGTGCTTGAAATACCCCGGGGCACAGTACGGCTTGCACGTAGCCCGCGGGACTATAATTTTGCGCTTCGTTTTGCAGAGAATGCCTGGGGTGTGCAATTTCACCCTGAGTTTTCCGCACCGGTGATGAGGGAATACATACATTGCCGCTCGGAAGCATTACACCAGGAGGGTTTGCAACCCGCGCAGTTGTTGCAACAGGTAACGGACACGCCACAAGCCCGCTCGGTATTGCCGGGTTTTAAGGCTCTACTGGGTTTGTGAGCCGATACCGCTGGCTACCATATCCGACCTGGAAGAATAGCATTCTGGCGGAAAAACGGATGCGCCAGAAGTTGCGCGTAACATACGTGGATAATCAGGCTCATGAGTAAGGAATACGACAAGCTGTTCGCCACCAACCGGGCAAGAACCACCGGATTCAAGTTTGATGACCAGGTGGTCAGGGTATTTCCCGACATGATCACCCGCTCGGTACCGGGCTATGAACTGGTCGTGCCGATGATCGGCTTGCTGGCCAGGCGTTATGCCCAGCCGGGATCAAACCTCTACGACCTGGGTTGTTCCCTGGGCGCCACCAGCCTGGCCATGGCCGGCGCGGTAAACGCGAAAGATGTGCAGATCATCGCGGTGGATAATTCTACGGCGATGGTGAGCCAGTTTGGAAAATTATTGGAGGAACTCAAGGGCGGAATACCCATCCGTATCCGCCACCAGGACATACTGGAAACATCCATCGAGGACGCCTCGGTCGTCGTGCTCAATTTTACCCTGCAATTCATCGAACGCGAACATCGCCAGCATCTGCTGAATACCATCGCGGCTGGTATGAAAAAAGACGCAGCACTGGTTGTTTCGGAAAAAATACTGTTTGCAGATGAACAGGAACAAGCGTACCAGACGGCCTGGCACCACGATTTCAAGCGTACGCAGGGTTATTCCGAACTTGAAATTGCCCAAAAGCGTGATGCGTTGGAAGATGTACTCAGACCGGATACGGAAGAAATACACTTCCGGCGATTTGAACAGGCGGGTCTTTCTCAGCCACGCCGTTGGTTCCAGTGTTTCAGTTTCGCCAGCTACATCGCGTTCAAATGAAGAACCCTTATCAAACACTGGCCGCATCAAATTGGCATCAACTGGCAGAACTGGGCTGGCACAGGCTGAAGAACAACCCGCACGGGGATATGGCGGACTGGTTGCGGGCCATTGAACGCCTGCCGGAAGGTGATGGTTTCGCCAGGCTGCAGCGTGCCACTCCGTC
>JAPHTE010000285.1 GCA_026196445.1 Lysobacterales bacterium | reverse complement strand
TTTGACCGGGCGCATTTAACGCCCGGCAAGCCCGTCAATGGCAAACGTAACCTGGCTCGCCTCAAGCGTTCACTGGACAAATTGTGGCCGGCTGAGGAGTTTGCCGAATTACAAGCTGCCTGGCTGCAGCTGCGGGCCGGCTACCATGGGTAGGGATCCGTCGGCGACTCCGCGCATGATCCAGTCGCCCCAACTGAGCCTGTATTCGGCGACCGCGGATCTGATCGCTAAGGATATAGAAGGCCGGGAAGCGCTGGCCGCGGCTTTGGGTGTACATGTACCCGAGTCCTGGCCGCCCGATTTATACGGACCGGGCGCGATGCGCTTTGCCCTTGCGCAGCTCAGTGAGGCGCCTGAACAGGGTTGGTCGTTCTGGTACCTGGCTACGCGGGAAGAACCGGTCGAACTGGCCGGGTTATGCGGTTTCAAAGGCCGTCCCGATGCGGCGGGTTCAGTGGAGATTGGTTATTCGATTCTCGGTTGTTACCAGCGCCGTGGTTTTGCCACGGAGGCCGTAGGCAGGTTGCTCGGTTGGGCGTTTTCACACCACAACGTCAACGAAGTCTGTGCAGAAACCCTGCCACATTTAAGGCAGTCCATCCGGGTACTCGAGAAGAATGGCTTCCGTCGCGCCGGGGCCGGTTCGGAAAAAGGTGTGATTCGTTTTGCCGTACAACGTGCGTGGTTGAAGTAAGCCAGGCTTAGTGCGTGGTATCGACCGGGCCGACTATTCCTGTTTTGTCCTGTTGGGCGTGATTACAAAGATTGCCGAGCCGCAGTTCAGACGTTTCACGCAGCTGCAGGTTGCGGTAACGCTTTTTTAATGCCTCTTCATTCCGCACTTCGTATAGCTCCGGGGCGAGATGGTAATCATCGCAAAATGTCAGCAGGCGCGCGCGCATATGCGGGTACAGCAACTGGTCGTAGTGATTGATATTCAGCGCTTCATCCCAGTAATCATTGATGTGATCTGCCCAGTCGAAAGGGCGTTGCATGACCCAGTAGTCGCCTTTCCAGGCGAGTATGGCCGGTTTGCCGTTGACGATATCGTCCTCGAACAGGCTACGGTAAAAACGGTAGCCCTCGTAATTGGCCACCAGGTCCGCGTTCGAGTAGGAGCCCGTCGTCAATTGGCCAAACAGGGCCCGTTCGGTGAAGGCCGATTGCTCTGCGGCCCGGCTCTCGTCGTGCATTCGCAGCCAGCGCCGGTAGAACTTCCTGCCCTGGGACAGGAAATGCCCGATCTTGTCGGTGCCGATGAGTGTCTGGTTGATTTTCATCGTGCCGCCCACACCAAACAATGCCGCGACCCGGGTGGCCCATAATGGGTGGTGACTATAGATGGAGTCATAGGTCGGTGTGTCCAGCAGTTCGACCTCGCCGGAGTCCATGGCGTAGCGTTCCAGTTTGTCCACCCAATGCAAGCCGCCGATTTTATGGTAAATGCCATCGACGACCTTCATTTCGTCACGCGGACCGCTCCACGGAGTAATCGTTTCTGCAATGGCCAGGGTGACCTGCCGGTTCATGATCGCGGTGGAGTCTTCAATGGGTTGCAGGCGGTTGCTGAACTGGTCGGTTTCATAGGCCCCGCCGCGCGGCGAGGCCAGTACCAGAAGCAGTATCGGTAAGTATTTACTGCCCATTGGATATTAGACGGGTATTGGCGTCTCAGAAACGGTAGTTGAAGTTGAACAAGGTATGTGTCCGGTTGCCAAATCCAACTTCGAAAGTGAGGTTGGCCCTGTCAGTGAAATAGTGGGAGACGCCCGCAGCGTAGTTCCAGTGATCGGTGGTGATAAGATCGACCGCAAAGTCGACGGGGCCGATATACGGAAGTTCAATGACACCGCTGTGATGTTCGTCTACGTCCAGGTACATGGCACCGGCCCAGTAGGTCCAGTTGCCGCTGATCAAGCCGATGCGTGGCTGGACTGTGAACGAATCAACCGATGACTTGAAATCACCGCTGATGCTGGTCTGGGTAAAGGTCGTGGTGGCCGATGTGAACCAGTTTTCCGTACCGTAGGCAAGGGTGAAACCGCCACCGAACACCGTGCCGTCGAAGGACACCGGCAACATGCCCAGATCAAATGGCAGGCCGGTAATCTCCGCCTCGCTGAAATCCACCGTGGTATCGGTATCGACACGCCCGACGATACCGAAAACATTCAAAAAGGTCTTGGCAGCGCCATATTCATGCATGTCGCCAAGCCTGAGTACACGCCGACAGAAGGCTGTATTGCGTTGAGTTATGATGATCTTTCCGTATTATTGCGTATGTGCAATGATGGGGATGTGGTGGTCGTTCCCGAACCCACAACCGACCTAAGCGCTTACGGGTTTGGGGCGTGAGCCAAAGATCGCCGTACCCACGCGCACGTGGGTCGCGCCAAACTGAATAGCCGTCTCATAATCCCCACTCATACCCATACTCAGACCGGGCAATGCATTGCGCGCGGCAATTTTGGCCAACAAAGCAAAGTGTAGCGACGGTTCTTCGTCCGCCGGCGGTAAGCAAATCAAACCGCGAACTTCGAGACCCAATTCCCCACGACACAATTGGATAAAGGCGTCCGCGTCGCGTGGTGCAACGCCGGCCTTTTGCGCTTCTTCGCCCGTATTGATTTGAATAAACACCGGCACCCTCTTGGCCACGCGATCCATTTCCTTGGCCAAAGCGCGAGCGATTTTTTCACGATCAACGCTTTCAATGACATCGAAGGTCGCCACCGCGTTTTTGACTTTGTTGCTTTGCAGAGGGCCGATGAGGTGAAGAACCGTTTGTGGGTAATCCTGGCGCAGAGCGAGCCATTTCTGCTCAGCTTCTTGGACGCGGTTTTCACCGAACAGTAGTTGACCCGCTTCAAGAACAGGACGTATACGCTGTTCATCATGATTTTTCGTCACCGCCACTAACGCAACAGATCCCGGCG
>JAPHTE010000354.1 GCA_026196445.1 Lysobacterales bacterium | reverse complement strand
GGATGAAAGCGTAATCGACGGCGAATCCGAACCGTTCATCGTGTACGAGAACATGCCGGCTTCGGTCGCTTCCGGCAAATAACCATTTGTAGGGCCGCTCCTGCGCATCCTGCGCCCGCGGCATACCGTTCATCCTGAACATAAGCGGCGTCTTGCCTCGATGCTACGCTGTGACGGGTATTCCTTACCGGAACACGCGGTAAATACATCTGACCTCCAGGGATGGAGGAAATGCAGGGAATTGTCGGGAACAATTCCTGCCCTGTAGGCTCGAAGGGGAGGGTAGCCCTAAGGGCTGCTTGGCGGGAGCACACACCGGCAAATCATTGGGCGACAGGATTGATTTTTGTAATCCCGCTCCCATATTTGCACTATCAACTTGAAGGGGCATCCGCCCTGAATTACATTGGACTACTCCGCCGGTAATCGCGCCCAAGGCAGATACCGGATTGACTGACAAGGAACAGCATGGCAAATCCCGACCAACCCGAAACCCCAACGAGTACAAAACGGGGCAGTATGCAACCCACGCCGGTGCTTTCATTGCGCGACGTAGTGGTGTATCCGCACATGGTCATTCCGCTTTTTGTCGGTCGCGACCGCTCAATCCTTGCGCTTGACCAGTCGATGAATATCGACAAGCGTATCGTGCTGGTCACGCAACGCAGTGCCGAGATCGACGATCCGTCCGAGTCGGACCTTTTTGAAGTCGGCACGCTGGCGACAGTTCTGCAGTTGCTCAAGCTGCCTGACGGCACCACGAAGGTGCTGGTCGAAGGTGGTGAGCGTGTCAGGATAACCAAGCTCGCTGATGAAAACGGCTATTTCGAAGCCTGGTGGGAGATGCTGCCGGTTGGCGGCAGCCACACTGAGCAGGAACTCGAAGTCACGATGCGTTCCCTGGTATCGTTGTTCGAGCAGTACGTCAAGCTGAACCGTAAGATACCCCCCGAATTGCTCACCACGCTGGCCGGTATCGAAGACCCCAGCCGCCTGGCAGACACCGTGGCCGCGCATCTCAGTATCCGCCTCGAAGAAAAGCAGAAACTGCTGGAAACCGGCAGCGTTGCCGAGCGCATGGAAAAACTGATGGGCCTTGTCGAGGGCGAGATCGAGGTGCTGCAACTGGAGAAACGCATCCGTGGCCGGGTCAAGACCCAGATGGAGAAGAGCCAGCGCGAGTACTACCTCAATGAACAGATGAAGGCCATCCAGAAGGAGCTGGGCGACATGGATGACGCGCCCAATGACATGGATGACCTGACCCGCCGTGTCGAAGAGGCGGGCATGAGCAAGGAGGCCAAGGAAAAGGCAACTTCGGAACTCAACAAGCTGAGAATGATGTCGCCAATGTCAGCCGAGGCGACCGTGGTCAGGAACTACATCGACTGGATGCTTAACGTGCCGTGGAAAAAGCGCAGCCGCATCCGCAAGGACCTTACCCAGGCCGAGGACATCCTCGAGGCCGATCATTACGGACTGGAAAAGGTCAAGGAACGCATCCTCGAATACCTGGCCGTGCAGCAGCGCGTCAAGGCCATGAAAGGGCCTATCCTGTGCCTGGTGGGCCCTCCAGGCGTGGGTAAGACCAGCCTCGGCCGTTCCATCGCCCGCGCCACGGGCCGTAAGTTCGTGCGCATGTCACTGGGCGGAGTCCGCGATGAGGCCGAGATCCGTGGCCACCGAAGAACATACATTGGCTCAATGCCGGGCCGGGTACTGCAGAACATGGCCAAGGTCGGTACCCGCAATCCATTATTTATGCTTGATGAACTCGACAAGATGTCGATGGACTTCCGTGGTGATCCTTCCTCGGCGCTGCTCGAGGTACTGGATCCGGAACAGAATCACGCCTTCAACGACCATTACCTCGAGGTGGATTTCGATCTGTCCGACGTGATGTTCGTGGCCACGGCCAACACCCTGAATATTCCGGGACCGTTGCTCGACCGCATGGAAGTCATTCGTATACCGGGCTACACGGAAGACGAAAAACTCAACATCGCCAAGAAATACCTGTTACCGAAACAGCTGGAACAAAATGGCCTGCAGGCATCAGAGATCAGTATCAGTGACCAGGTGCTGGTTGACATCGTGCGTTATTACACACGTGAATCCGGCGTGCGCAACATGGAGCGCGAGATCGCCAAGATCTGCCGCAAGGCGGTCAAGCAATTGGCGCTGGGCAAGAAGAGCAAGCGGGTCGTGGTCTCTGCACGCAACCTGACGTCCTACCTGGGCGTCAGGCAGTTCCGTTATGGCCTTGCCGAGGAAAACAATTCCATCGGCCAGGTCACCGGCCTGGCCTGGACGCAGGTTGGAGGTGAACTGTTGCAGATCGAAGCGATGCTGGTGCCAGGCAAGGGCAGGTTGGAACAGACCGGCCAGCTTGGTGACGTCATGAAGGAGTCCATCCAGGCCGCGATGACGGTGGTCAGGAGCAAGGCCGCGCGACTGGGGATCGACCCCGATTTTTACCAGAAGCTGGACGCCCACGTGCATGTACCAGAGGGGGCGACCCCCAAGGACGGCCCGAGTGCCGGTGTCGGTATGTGCACGGCACTGGTCTCTGCCCTGACCAAGATACCGGTGCGTGCAACCGTGGCCATGACGGGTGAAATCACCTTGCGTGGCACGGTGTTGCCAATCGGCGGCTTGAAAGAAAAGCTGCTGGCCGCGCATCGTGGTGGTATCGAAACCGTGATTATTCCCCAGGAGAATGAAAAGGACCTGGCGGACATACCGAAGAACATCCTGCGCAAGCTGGAAATCAACCCGGTATCCACCATTGACGAGGTGCTAAAGGTGGCGCTGGTCAAAATGCCGGAGCCGGCACACGAGACCCTGGGGAGCAAGGCCGCGATGAACGAAGCCCCTGAAAAGGAGAGCCGTCCGCACTGATTTGCATAGGCAAATGTGTGATCCGAAAGTGCGGTGAATTATTTCTTGGACAATGATAAAACGACAGTTCCGTGCCAAATGAGTTGCTTGCACGAAGAATTTAATGGAAAAAGTCGTCATATTGTCCGAATCCAGTTGCGCAGCAACAGAAACGTGTATTAACATGACCATCCAGCTTGCAGGCCTTGATTTGTAAGGCCTCGCGGGAGTTAAGGAAACTTTCGTAGTGATGGAATTTCAGTGGGGGTTTGACGCTGGAACGCCTGTTCAAGCTTTCACCACACACAATCAACATATGAAAAATGGAGTGCTTACATGAATAAATCTGAGCTAATTGATGCAATTGCGGCCGATTCCGGTCTGAGTAAAGC
>JAPHTE010000287.1 GCA_026196445.1 Lysobacterales bacterium | reverse complement strand
GACAGGCGCCTGCGCCACCGTGATGCCGCTGGCAGTCACCAGCAGTAGAAAGGTGCAAGATGTCAGTAAGCTCGCCTGCGTCATGGATTTCTCCAGAACTACAGAATGGCTGACCGTAGTCACTGCATATTCAGGCGGTGTGAAACCGGCAGCCTGGGTTCTCGTTCCAGGCTAACTGTAACATCCAATCGGCACCATTGTGCATAGCGGACACGAACCGTCACGATATCGTCAGGGTTTCGTCAAGCACCGCACTGAGATCATTCCTATCCTCGGTTCAGAGTCAGGTGTTCTCCCCGCACGAAGGGCTGTAGCAAGCACATAGGCTCGTACTTTTCGTGGCGGTTGCACCTGGCACTTTCTTGCTGAAACAACCAAGGAGTTCACGATGAAACAGCTATTGGTTTTGATGCTCGCGCTGATGTCAGTCACTGCTTATGGCCAGACGCAGCGAACAGATTTCGAAGGCGTGGAAGATTTTCCGCCAGACATGCTTCTTGCAATGGGGTCTTTCGAGTGCACCCATGGGGGCTATCCAACTGGGTTGTATGAATGCTCCGATGATTCCGGCATACACATCCGCGATCTGGAGGCGTACACCTGCCTGCTGACGCCGGAGATGGAAGTGATGGGCACCGCGTGGGTCAACTTGAATGCCAATTGGGATGCGCAATATACAGGCCCCGTCTACGGCAATTGGATCGTGGTGTTCAGCGAGGTTTGTGATCCGTCGGTGCTGGAAAATCCGGACGATTACTTTGCCGGCACTTACACGGGCAAACGGCGGCTTGTAATGGAAGGGTCTGATCCCGTTTGGATTGGTAAGTGGAAGCTCGATGGCTGGGGCGTAGGGATGTACGAAGGCGTCCAGTTCAAGTCGAGAAACACGTACGAAATGTACACGGCGCTGCCTCTGCCATTCGAATTGACTGGTATAGGTACGGGCCCCGAGGGGTCTTTCGAGGCCCAATTGATCATCCACGGGAGTGACTGAAAGAGTTCTCGAAACTCATAAGGAAGAGGCTGCGACGAGCCCGGGCACGGGCTCGTTGTCCTGGAGCTCAGAAACGCGAGAGGTGCGTCATGAAAAACGTCATACGGCCCTTCTTCGGAATATTGCTTATATTTGCCGCAAATGCCTGGGCCATGGATATCCAGGGCTCGCACGGCGGCAGCTGGTACAACCCGGATCAGTCGGGACACGGCTTCAGCATCGAGGTTCTGAACGATGAAAAACTGGTCGTTTACTGGTTTGTCTACACGCCGGACGGCGAACCCACCTTCCTGGTGACGCTGGCCGACATACAAGGCGACACCGCGTATGGATATCTTCGTCAATACTCGGGTATGCGGTTTGGTGAGTTCGATCCGAGTGCTCTCAGCAAGGAAATCTGGGGCACGCTGTCGATCACTTTTACCGGGTGTGACAGGGCAACGGTGACCTATCAATCAACGGTGACGCATAACGGTAAGCCATACGGTGCGGGTCAAATCGATCTCGCCCGTCTCACGTCCATCGATGGTTTGAAGTGCAAGCTGCAGTTGCCGGAAGGCAAGTTCGGCAATTTTTCGACCGGGCTGGAGTCCGTACCTTCCGCCTATTGGCCGGAAAAGAGCTTCGTCTGGATTCTCCGCGATGGCACCTTGGCGTACCAGGTGGCACGTAACAGCGTTGTATTGGAAATCGGCTATGGGCATCTTGCCATGACCGGCGAGGACACGTTTGAGTACGAGGTTACGACGTCCGAAGGTAACCGGTCGGGAACCGGAATGTTCGAGATTGATCGGGTAACGATGGACCTGGATGAACTCGGTGTCCTGAGCGAGCCATTGGATCCGGCATTCCAAGACGAGGTTACCTACGATGAGCTTGAAGGCGAGTACAGCGGGCCCGATGCCATTTTCAGAGCCACAGTCGAGGAGATGGGCAGATTCCACGGGATAAGTATAGGCGGTGATATCTGGGGTTCGTTGATCATCCCCGAACCGGGCCGCAATCAACTGGTGCTGGATTTCCATTTCGATGGTAGTGAATATGGTATGGATAATCATGGCGTCAACGAAGGTGTGGGTATATACGACCGGGCTTCTGGCAATCTCCTGTTTATCTCGGCCAGGGGAAGCGAGGTCTTCCAATTGCTTTGGTTCGGTTAAGATCGGCGTCGTGCGGTATCTATGGCTCGCTGGTTGGATAACCCAACCTCTGCAGCAGTTGTGAAAATCTCGGGTCATCGCGTAAACCATCGAAATCCGGCCTGAACGGAAGGTGCACCGCTTCGAAGGACTTCTGCTCGACAGCGCGCGTCAACCAGTAAATGGCCTCATCGACTGCGCCGCCCCGTGTATATGCCTCTGCGATTTCGAACGCATCGACATAAGACTCTCCAGATCGCTCGGCCAGTTTTTCGGCGATTACACGCATGAACTCCTGCGGAGTGGTCGTGGCCATGTCTTGATCGAATAGCTCGAGAATTTCGGTGTCGCCATACAGTTCATACTTTCGGCGCTCTTCCTCCAGGGCCTTGTCGTACTGCCCCTGCTGCCAGTAAATGAGTGACAGGTTCACGTGCACCGGCGAGTGGGGAAAACGTTCCTGGATATTGAGCGTGACTGCGAGGGCCTCCTCGTAATGACGCGCGAGGAACAGGTGATACGAGAGCGGCAGCTGGTGCATGAATGAAAAAGGTGCGATCAAGCTGAGCTCACGTATTCGTTCCAGGCTCTCTTCCTCGCGGTCTTCATACAGCAGGCAGTCTGCATCCCCGTGTATCGCCAAGGGGGCTGAAGGATTGATACGCAATGCATCGCGGAAGGCCTCGCAGCCACCTGGTATGTCCTGGTCCCAGGCGCGGATCAAGCCGAGTGCTGCAAGCCCGAGGGAAGGCCGGTTGCCGACCTGAATGGCTTGCTGGGCAGCCAACCGGGCTTGCTCCATGGACTCGTGGGGTGGGGCGAAGCCGGCAAGTGCCTGCAGGAAGTGCGCAAACGCCAGGTTGCTCCAGGCCAGGTCGAAGCGGGGTTCAATCTCGGTGGCGGTATGAAACTGGCCAATGGCGCGGGACAACCCTACCGGGGAGACTTGGTTCATGAAATCAAGGCCCAGCCAGTAGGCCTGGATGGCACTCGGGGCAATGGCGCCGATCATTTCATGATCGCTTGGCAGCCCGATTTCAGACGCAATGGTGTTCGCGGCATCCGTCAGCAGATTGAAAATGTAGGGAGTATCGCGCTCGAAGTGCCGGGCCCAGATGTGCGCGTCGGTTTTGCCATCGATCAATTGCAGGTTTACCGCGATTCGCTCACCGATTTCCAACAGGCTGCCTTCCACCAAAACGTCAACCCCCAGCTCCGAGGCGATCTCCGGAGCGGTTAGATCACTGCCACGAAAATGCAATGTTGACTGGGAAGACGTCACGCGCAGTTCGCTGATACGCGACAGTTCCGTGGTGAGCGTGTCGTGCAAGCCAAGCGTCACGTAATCCTGCTTCGGATTGCCGGTGAGGTTCTTGAGGGGGAGCACTGCGATTGACCGGATCTGATCGGAATGCTGGACGCCTTGTTCCACCTGTCCGGGCCAGTACAGGAAGCCCACGAGTATCAGCGCGATAGCGACGATCCCGGCGATCGTGGTATTGCGACGAGTCAGAATCCGGGTTTCGTGAGGCGGTCGAACCACAGGCGCTTCCTGGCCGGGCATTTCCACCTCTGCGGCAAATCGGTACCCCTGTGAATGCACGGTCTCTATGTAACGGGGCGATGCCGGGTTGTCGCCCAGCGCCTTGCGCAAACGAGCGACGGCTTTGCTCAGGGCGGACTCGGAAATGACCGTGTCGCCCCACACGGTGTCCATGAGTTCGTGGTGGGTGACCAGGCGGTCACGGTTCGATATCAGGTAAATGAGCAGCCTCAGGACGGTTGGTTCCAGGTGGATCTGCTTCCCGTCCTTGAACAGCTTCCAGGCCACCGGATCGACCCGGAAGGAATCAAAGCGGTATTCGTGCTGCGTGTTAATGAGTGATTCTCCAACTTATCGTGTCGGATGGGCTCGGTCCGTGCTGCACGCTAAGTATTCCACGTCATCACGTGACGGACAAGCGGGCTTTGAATGACATTTGCCCCGGGGTAACCAGTGAATCGTCAGCACTTCGTCAAGCTTTCGTCAAGCTTCACGCGGCAGCGTTGCATAAACTTAACTGGCACAGGTGCGTGATCGAGTTCAACCACCGGGAGGTGCCGTCATGAAACCAGTCCGCTTCGCATTGACCTTTTTACTGTTCATTTGCTCCTGCGACGTGATGGCCATGAACATCCGCGGTTCACACAGCGGGTCGTGGTACAACCCTGATCAGTCCGGGCACGGCTTGAGCGTGCAGGT
>JAPHTE010000295.1 GCA_026196445.1 Lysobacterales bacterium | reverse complement strand
TGTCACACAACACCGAGACGCCGGCCGATCGCTATGAACCGCTGACCTGTTTCGGCGCCTACGTGCTGGATGGCAACAGCGGTGAACCCATGGCCATCGTGGCGCGAAAAACCGTGCTGGCGACCGGCGGCTTGGGGCAGGTCTTCCAGCACTCGACTAACCGCCAGGGCTCCGTCGGTCATGGAATCGCCATGGCGTACCGGGTCGGCGCCCGGCTGATCGATCTGGAATACGTGCAATTTCACCCCACTGCTTTTTACGGCGAAGGCGCTCCGCGTTTCCTGATTACGGAAGCCCTGCGTGGCGAAGGTGCCGTACTGGTCAACGGCAAGTGCGAGCCTTTCATGGATGCTTACCATGAATCCGGGTCGCTGGCGCCACGTGATATCGTATCCCGCGCCATCCACCAGGAGATGGTTGCCAGCGGGTCTGCGTGCGTGTACCTCGATCTTTCGGCGCTGGAACCGAACTTCATTCGTGACCGGTTTCCGTTTATCTTGCGACGTTGCAGCGAACAGGGCATCGATATCACCAGGGACCCGATCCCGGTCGTGCCCGCCGCCCACTATTCTTGTGGCGGAATACACACCGACCTCGACGGACGCAGCAATGTCAGGCACCTGAACGCGATTGGGGAAACCGCCTGCACCGGCCTGCACGGGGCCAACCGCCTGGCCAGCACCTCGTTGCTCGAATGCCTGACTGGCGCCAAATTCACCGCCCTGGCAGACATCCGCGATCTCGAGCAAATGGAGTTTCGCCTGCCGGAGCCCCGGCCGTGGGAAAGTCCGCGGCGGGAAGCCAGCCCGACACTGGTCCAGCAGGACATGAGCCTGGTGCAACAAACCATGTGGAACTATGCCGGGATCGTACGCTCGGATGAGCGCCTGTCGCGCGCGCGCCGAATGCTGCTCGAGTTGCGCGAGGAAATACAGAACTTCTATCACGGCTGCCGCCTGACCCCCGAGTTGATCAACCTGAGAAACGCCGTTCAAACCGCACTACTGGTGGTGCACGCGGCCTCCCTGAACCCGGTCAGCAAGGGCTGTCATTTCATAAGCGGCGACGCACCGGCCCACGTATTTTAGAAATTCTTAATGTAATTCTCACACAGATTTTAAGTGCCCTTAACCGGGACTTAATGCCGCATCTTTACACTTGAAAACAGTGCCATCTTGTTCAATCGCCGGATTCTGTTGGCGGGGGTGGTGCGCTACTCGACAAATGAGCGAAGGCGAAATTCGGAGGACAAGGAAGATGAATCACCAGTTTTCGAAAACGACAGGTATTACCCGGCACCTATTCACATGGTTCGTGGCTCTTGGTTTTCTGACCTTCGCGGTCACTATTGCCCAGGCCTATGAGCGAACCACCGATTGCGAGAGTTGTCATGGCGGTTTCAGAGACGACCCGTACAATTCGCTCAGCGATGGATCGCGCTGGAGCAACAGCCTGCACAACGTCCACCGCAACAACATGCTGAACGGTGATTGCGAGACCTGTCACACGTCAGGCAGCCGGTCACGCGTATACCTCGACAGCTCGGATGGCGGCAACGGATTGAGCGCCATCGGCTGCGTGGGGTGCCATGGCCGTGATGGCGACATGGGCAATGACAGCGTATCCCCCGGCAGGGGCGCCGGCTTGCGCCAGCACCACAGCAATGCCGGAATAACGACGTGCCAGGCTTGTCACAGCGATGCAAATCCAGGCAATTACTCACCCGTGGGTGAAGATATACTTCCTAATTACTACGCCAACCCCGGCAGCGGTCACGCCCAGATACCCAAGGACTCCTGTAACCCCAGCGGCACCGAGAATTTCTCAGGGACGTCCGTCGGCCTGGATAACGACGGCGACGGCCAATACGACACGGCCGATGCCGACTGCTCTGTCACGGCCACCTACATGGTCGGCGGCACGGTAACGGGCCTGTCGGGTTCCGGCCTGGTATTACGGAATAACGGCGGTGATGACCTGGCGGTGAACAGCAATGGGAGCTTCACGTTCGCGACCGCCCTCGAGGACGGCAGCGCCTACAACGTCACGGTCAGGACCCAGCCTTCCAACCCGGCCCAGGCCTGCAACATCACAAACGGCAGTGGCACCTTGTCCGGCGGGGATGTCACCAATATCACGGTGAGCTGCACCAATGTGACCTACACGGTCGGGGGCACGGTCTCAGGCCTTCAAGGGCCCGGCCTGGTGCTGCAAAATAACGGCGGTGACGATCTCGCGGTGGATGCCAACGGCGCCTTTGTCTTTGCCGGCGAACTCGGCAATGGCGATAGCTACCTGGTCACCGTCAAGACCCGGCCCACCGCCCCCAAGCAGGTCTGCAGCATCAACAATCGCAACGGCACGGTAACGGGCTCGGACGTCATCAACGTGCAGGTCGCGTGTTCGACGACCCTGTTCCAGGTCAATACGGGCTTGAACGACGCCTGGTACAACCCGCTGACCGACGGCCAGGGTTTCTTCGTCACGGTCTTCCCCGCGATCCAGAAAGTGGTGCTGTCATGGTTCACTTACGACACGCAACTGCCTCCCCAGGATGCGGTCGCCAACCTCGGTGACCCCGGCCATCGCTGGTTTAACGCCCTGGGTTTCTTCGCTGATAACGAGGCAATGTTGAATATCAAGATCGCATCCGGCGGAATTTTCGATACCACCACGGATGTAACCAGGGTCAAAGATGGAACCGCCATCCTGACATTCGACGACTGCAACAGCGGGACACTCGAATACAACATCCCTTCCATCGGCCGGAGCGGTATCGTCCCGATCCAGCGCATCAACGACGCAAATGTTGCGTTGTGCGAGTCGCTGGCGGCACAGGCCACGGTCGCTGAAACTACGAACCCGAAGGACGGCGGCAGCAGCCAGCTAATGTGGTCAGGAAATCCAACCAGCGCAGCCGAGGTGCCGTTGCTGGAAATGAACCCCGGTCTCAACGATGCCTGGTACTACCCGGTTACCGATGGCCAGGGTTTCTTCATCACGGTTTTCCCGGACATACAGAAGGTGTCGCTGTCCTGGTTCACCTACGACACGTCACTGCCACCCGAAGGCGCGGTCGCCAACCTCGGTGATCCCGGCCACCGCTGGTTCAATGCCCTGGGTTCATATACGGGTAACTCTGCAACGATGACCATCAAGATCACGTCGGGTGGAATATTCGATACGACGACCGAGGTCAGCCGCATAGAAGACGGCACGGTCTTGCTGACGTTTACGGACTGCAATAGCGGAACGGTCGAATACAATATTCCGTCGATCGGCCAAAGTGGCATCGTGCCGATCCGCCGTATCGTGGGTGACAATATCGGCTGGTGTGAGAGCTTTATTACACCGTGACGGGTCTGAATTAAAAATGCAGTTCGATGGTATCGCCGTCTGAAACGGCATGGTCCGGGCCGACCTGCTGGCCGTCGAACACGTCCCGACCCCACATGCGTGCAAACTTCAGGGTCCTGGCGATGTCCCGGTGCACCAGCCTGGCGACGTCATACACCGTGCCGCCACGCCGCACCGTGAAGGGCTTGTCCGTGTCCGGTGGTTTACCGGGCGTCTTGGTGTAGACCCGGATGATTTCCAGGGCATCAAACAGGAATGCGCCCACTTCATCCAGGCCCTGCCCGGTTTCAGCCGACACCGTCAGGGCCGGAAACCGCAAACCAAGCAGTTCCTCCAGCACCTCGACTTCTTCGGGGTCGGGATCCAGGTCACTCTTGTTGGCGATCAAAACCGTTGGCAGGTATTGATAAAACAACTCTTCGGTATCTGCCGGTTCCTGGACCCGATCCGGGTTCAGCCCCGGCCACGACGCCCTGAGGAAAACTTTTTTCTCCGCCAGCCGTTCCAGTATTGCCGGCACGTGCTCCAGGCAGTCCGGGTCGGCGAGGTCGATCACCAGCAATACGCCGTCGGCCGGCTGTAACGCGTTGACCAGCCATGGCTCCATGAACTCGCTCGATACCGGCGGCAGGTCCACCAGCTGGAAGTGGATGTCGTCATGCGCAAGCATTCCGGCGACCGGCAGGTGCGTGGTGAACGGGTATGGCCCGACATCACTGCGTGAGCCGGTCAGGCGTACGTGCAGGCTGGACTTACCAGCGTTGGGCGGTCCCAAAAGGCATAACTGGGCGGCGCCCTCGGGTCGCACGACGTGTGACGGCCCGCTGCGGCGGCCCCCCTTCTTCGGTCCCGCCAACTCTTCCGTCAACTGCTTGATACGGGTCTTGATATCGGCCTGTACGTGCTCGGTACCCTTGTGCTTGGGAATCGTGCGCAGCAGTTCTTTCAGGCAATCCAGCCGGTCCCTGGGCTCCCGCGCCTGGCGGTAGGCCTGTTCGGCTTTCTTGTATTCGGGTGTGACGTTTGTTGGCATATCTGGCCTGTTAACACCAGCCGGGTGCCGGCGACAGCCGGGTAACGGTTGCTTCAGTATGTTAGACGATTCCGCGCAACTGGCAAGCGTTGCCGGACCTCCAAATCTGCTGACCGGATAATTTTAAGCAGCGGTATTTGTGAGTGCTGCTATTATTGAAGATATGGGGAAGAATACCTGGAGGGATTGACATGAACGCAGCGACACAAAAAGCACCGATTCACCTGTGGGTCGTCGGCATACTGGCCCTGTTATGGAACCTGGTCGGCGCCTTCGATTATACCGCAACGCAGTTACGTCTCGAGTCGTACATGAGCCAGTTCACGGCTGAACAACTCGAGTATTTTTATGGCTTTCCCGCCTGGATGGACGCCGCCTGGGCAATAGCCGTGTGGGGTTCATTGCTTGGCTCACTATTCTTACTGATGCGCAAGTCCTGGGCGGTATGGTTGTTCGGCGCAGCCGTCCTCGGCCTTGCAATCAGCACCGTTTACAACTTCGTACTGATGAACGGAGCGAAGGTCATGGGTGAAGCCGCTGTCATCTTCACAGCCGTTATCTGGGTGATAGCGCTGTTCCTCCTCTTCTATGCGCGCGCCATGGACAAGAAAGGCGTATTGCGCTGAACGGATAGTGCAGATTCCACCGGGTCCACCTGGCCCCGGTGGGTATTGTTCCAGTATCACCAGATTCAAGCGGGGCGCTTTCCGTAGCCCGCTTCCAGCCACCCTGATTTACCTGACTTTACATCTTAAATGGGCCAATCATTTGGCCTGCTGGGCTAAAATTCCCATGGTCATGAACAGGTCAAGATCAAGCAGCCATTTTCATCTCGCTGACCGGCTTACAACTGGCGTGCTGTTATGCCTTTGCTGCTTGTTCACAGCCAACGTGGTCCTCGCTGCAGTAACCGACGCGGACAAGCGTAAAATGCTCTCCAGGTACGAATCGGCAATGGCCAGGGGTAAGCAGGCCGATGCCGTCGAATACCTGCTGGACTACACGGAGAAGTCTCTTGGCGAAAACGACCCGGCCACGGTCAAGTTGATGCACCGCCTTGGCCAGGTGCTGTATGAAAGTGGTGAATACCGCAAGGCCACCAAGGTGCTGAAAGAAGCGCTCGAACGCACGACGACGGCTTTCGGGAAATCCGGTGGAGAGGCCTACGAGATCAGCATGAACATCGGTTATGCCTATAGCCGGTGGAGCCCCAGCCTGACTAATCGCACGGAATATTTCGACCGGGCGCTGGAAATTCTGCGCGAACGCGGCCAGTACCCGAGCATCGAGTACGTCACCACCCTGATCAACATCGCGGTGAACCTGATGAGCGGCGATGGCTTGAAGGGTGATTACACGGCCAATGCCGGCGACTATTTTGACAGTTTTGACCGCGATGACGGCAGTGACTATTTCGCTTCTATCGGGCAGGAGTACAGCAACTATTTTCAGCTGGCGGAGCGATACGTGCTCGAAGCTGTTGAAGTTGGCAGGCAGCTGGAAACCGAGGACGAGTACATCTCCGCCAAGATCGCAATCCTCCAGGCCAAGTTGAAGGTAATGGAAACCGCGGACCTGGCGGCCGTACCGATGGGTGTTAGCGGTTATATTTCCGCTGGTACCGCAAGGGAAAATTACGCGCGCGAAGACGTCCGCCTGGTATCGGCTATCGACAAGCTGGCCGAAGATACCGACGCGAATAAAATCTTTCTGGAAACAGCCAACAAGATCCGCCTGGAAATTGCGTGGCTCGGTAAAGACGGAACCCGCCTGGCTGCCATGTGCGCTGATGGCGGACTGAACTCGGCGTCCGGTTACCCGCCGGAACGCATCTATGAAGTCACTGAAGACGGCGTGGTTATTGCGCCGGATGTCAGCATGGGAATTTCCAGGAAATTATTAAATCCCATCCGTATAAAAAGGAACAGCAAGGGCGAGCGAATCAAACGGCCGCATTTCGTCCCCGTATGTATCGATGGCCAACTGATGGCCGCCCTGACCCACGTGCCCAGGGTCACGATCGAAGAGGTGCGACGACCTGCCAAACGGCCAAGGTCTGGCAGGCGTTAATGCTCGCAACGATTTTTACGCGTGCCCGACCGCCTTTTTCGCATCCAGCCGGTTGACGATTCGGCCGTAGATAATCAGCGCAATGGCCGATGTCAGCGCGATGCCGGCAAACACATACCAGATGTAATGCGCGTTACTGGCCGCCGCCTGCCAGGCCTCGTGGCTGGCGAACTTCCGTGGGTCGGGGCAGTAGGCATCCAGCAGATAGCCTGATATACCAAAGCCCAGAATCGAGCTGATAAATGAATGCAGGTGTGAAAAGCCCAGGTACATTCCCTCTTCACCTTTGGGTGCCTGCAGGGAAAAATACTCCAGGAACCGTGGTGAAATAAACGATTCCGCCAGGCCCTGGAACATGATGCCGACGATCATCATGAAGGCGATCGGGTGGAAGCTGATGGCTCCGATGTCGACGGTGCCCGTCAACAGGTTGCCTGAAGCCATCGACAGCGCCGAAACCGGCATGATGAACATGCCGACCGTCATCGAGAACAACGCGGTCTTGTTTTTCATGAGCGCGGTAACGGCCCCCACTGTGCAAACCACCACGAAGGGGTTGACGTTGGCGTACCAGGATGGTGACGCACCCTCGCCCGCCATCCTCAGCACGTACTTCGGCATCGTGGCGTACAGCTGGTGTTGCACCATCCAGAACCCGGTGATGATCAGGATCAGGAAGATCAAACGGCCGTTGGTCAGCACCTTCCACAAGGCCTTCAACACCTGTTCCATGGTCTTGGCCTCGCCGCTGCGTTCGACGTTTTTGAAGAAGAAAATGATGCTGAGCAGCGCCATGAACGTCATTGTGGCGGCGAAGTAGTTCAGGTTGACCATTCCCATGTCACCCATGGACTCACGCAGCGGCTTGACGATGGTCTTGCCGGAGAAGGCGCCGACGTTGACCATCATGTAGAAGATCGCATAACCCTTGGCGCGGTTCGCCGCCGTGGTAGTCGTCGCCACCGTGCCGGTGATGACCGCCTTGATGAATGAACCGCCGATCATGATCACGACCATGATCGGTATGATCGCCCAGCGGATGTCGGCTTCGCGCAAACCGGTAAAGGTGGCCTTGCGGCCGTACTCAACCAGGCCATGTTGCTCCAGCGCCAACGGGAACAGGGCCAGGCTCAGGTAACCGATGCTGAGTAATGTAAAGGCCAGCATAAGCGCATTGCGGAACCCCATCTTGTCGGCCAACGCACCGGTAAAGGTCGGCAAAAAATAAAGGCCGGCCGAGAATGCGCCGGAAATCCAGGCAGCCTCAACGTCATTGAAACCAAGAATTCTCGAAAGATATAGCGTAATAACGATAAATACGCCGTAATAGGCAGCGCGTTCCAGCAATTCGACGAAGTTGGCAGTCCAGAAAGTGCGCGGGAAACCGCCGATGCCGGCGGCAGAATTATTATTGTTCATAATGATTCTTCAGGTTTTTGGAGAGGGCTAAACATACGAGTAATCAAGATCAATTACAATGAGCTTCGTACCTGATTCAGCACGTTCTGCCGATAAATTTATTCACCGTGGCTGGCCCATTTGCCTGGCATCCGGGTGTGTGAGAAACCTGGTTTTATAAGTGGCCGCTAGTCACAGGAAAGGACCAGCCTGATGCCTAGCGTAACGACCGAGTCTCTGCCCGAATCGGAAACACCAACCGATATGTCCCGTTCCAGGACCAGCGGTTCCTCACCCGGTTGCGGGCAAGCCAGGTTCAGGTCGATATCGGTAACGCCAACATCGTTACGGAATAAATCAACCTCGTGTGCTTCGAGGCGGAACTTGACCTTAATATCGTTACTGCTGTCACCGATCGGTATTTCGACCGGGGCTGGGGGGCCGGGGGGTGCCTGGGTGGTGCCTGATGGCAAGTTGTGCTTGGCAACCTCGATGACACCCTGGCCCTGAAGTCCGCGGTTGAACACCTTGACTTCAAGCTGGTATTTCCAGTCATTACCAGCGCTCCCCTCGTGACTTTCCTGCAACACCGAAATTGTGACCTTGCCTTCCATTACCGACCTTTCCCGTGACTGACCTGCACAGCATGATGCAGCTTTGCGGGTGGAATTTCCACCACACTGGAAAAGGAACATATCACATATCCAGCTGCAAGGTTAATTGCCAAAACCCGGGCATAGAAAGAACCATTGCCAGGCAACAGGGTCCCCTGCATAGCCGATGGTCGCTTCGATTAACCAGGGACCCCCGTTCCAGCGCAATGCCGGCCTTTGCAAACCTGCCCACCACCGATAACGGCACGA
>JAPHTE010000245.1 GCA_026196445.1 Lysobacterales bacterium | reverse complement strand
GCCCTGTTGGAAGGCTGTTTCACCGTCCAGGAAGCCCTCGAGGTACTGCGGTGAAAACCCGGCTCGCGCGGCGCATCATTCCCTGCCTGGACGTGCGCGATGGCCAGGTGGTCAAGGGTATCCGCTTTCGCGATCACCGCGTCATGGGCGGTATCATTGAACTGGCTGAGCGTTATAGCGCCCAGGGCGCAGATGAACTGGTGTTCTACGACATCACCGCCAGCCCCCAGGGCCGCTCGGTAGACAGCGACTGGGTGTCCCGCGTGGCCGAGGTCATTGACATTCCCTTTTGCGTGGCCGGCGGCATCCGTTCGGTCGAGGACGCGCGCAAGATACTACAGCGCGGTGCGGACAAGGTCTCCATTAATACCCCGGCCGTGCAGAGACCGGAGCTGATCGATGAGCTGGTGGAAGCATTCGGCAGCCAGTGCGTGGTAGTGGGCATCGACTCCATACTGCAGGAAGGCGTCTGGAGTACCCGGCAATTGACCGGAATTCCTGACCGGATGCAGCAAACAGGTCATAATACGCTGGACTGGATCGCGGAAGTCAGCCGGCGCGGCGCGGGTGAGATTGTGCTCAATTGCATGGGCAGCGACGGCACCCGGCAGGGGTTTGATATCGAACAACTGAAAGCAGCGCGGGCGGTGGCTTCCATACCCCTGATTGCATCGGGCGGGGCAGGCGATGCCGGCCATTTTGTTGACGTATTCAAACAAGCCGATGTTGATGGCGCGCTGGCAGCCACCATCTTTCACAACAACGCGGTCCCGATACCTGCCTTGAAGCAGGTGTTGTCAGCGGCAGGGATTGGAGTGAGATTATGAATATTGAAAACCTGGCATGGGAAAAGATGAATGGATTGATTCCCGCGATCGTGCAGGACTCCCTGGATGGGCGCGTGCTGATGCTGGGCTACATGAACCCGGACGCGCTCGAACTCACGCTGGAAACCGGCAAGGTGGCGTTCTGGAGCCGCAGCCGGCAGAAGCTGTGGATCAAGGGCGAAACCTCCGGTAATACGCTGAACCTGGTGGACATCCACCCCGATTGTGACTCCGACAGCCTGCTGGTGCGGGCCCGGCAGGAAGGCCCGACTTGTCACCTCGGCAAGGATTCCTGTTACGACGACGATGAAGAAGGCAAGGTCATGCCCGATATCGCCTTCCTGGCGCAGCTCGAATGCGTGATTTCACAACGTTCCGACGACCGGCCCGAGGGCAGTTATACGACACGCTTACTGGATGACGGCATCAAGCGCATTGCCCAGAAAGTGGGCGAGGAAGGCGTGGAAACCGCGCTAGCCGCGGTTGCCGGGGACGATAAGGAATTGTTGAATGAGTCGGCAGACCTGCTGTACCACCTGTTCGTGTTGCTGTGCGCCCGCAAGCTGGAAGTAGGTTCGCTGATCGAAGTACTCAGGTCAAGACACAGCTAACCGTCTCTGCGCGATGCAATCGCAGCAAACACGTACCAGGACCAACCGCGCTTACGTGCTGTTCATTCTGGTGTTGGTATACACCTTCAACTTCATCGACCGGCAGATCATCGGCATCCTGGCGGTACCGATCAAGGCTGACCTGGGGTTGAGCGATACGCAGCTTGGCTTGATGGGCGGCCTGGCATTCGCGTTGTTCTACACCGGTCTCGGCATCCCCGTGGCTATGCTGGCCGACCGCTTCAGCCGCACCTGGATCATGACCGCGGCGCTGGCCACCTGGAGCGCCATGACCGCCCTGTGTGGCCTGGCAGGCAATTTCTGGCAGTTGTTTGCCGCCCGCCTGGGTGTCGGTGTAGGAGAGGCAGGTGGTGTAGCGCCCGCGTACTCGCTGATCGCCGATTATTTCCCGTCGGGTGAACGCGCCCGCGCCATCGGCATCTATTCGTTCGGTATCCCGATCGGTAGCGCCACCGGTATCGTCTTCGGTGGTGTCATCGCAAGTATGATCGACTGGCGCTATGCATTTTTTATCGTCGGCCTGGCGGGCCTGTCGCTGGCGCCGGTGTTCAGGCTGACCGTCAGGGAACCGCAGCGTGGCCGCTATGATAACCACGCCGTGACCGGGCAAACGCCGGGTCTGCAGCAGATATTGGCGACTCTTGCGGCCAAGCCGAGCTTCTGGTTGATGGCACTGGGCGCCTCGTTTTCCTCGATGATCGGGTACGGCATATTCTTCTGGCTGCCGTCGTTTTTTGTCCGTAGTTATGGTTTGAGCCTGCTGGACGCCTCGCTGTTTTATGGCGCCAACCTGTT
>JAPHTE010000007.1 GCA_026196445.1 Lysobacterales bacterium | reverse complement strand
GTACGGCTGGAAATTGGTTTATCACAACTCGGGCAGGAAATAATGGCCATCGCTCTGTCTTTGTATCCTGATTACAAAACTCATACTCGTTAGTTTTCACCAAAGAAATTCAGTTCCGCACGCAAACCGCCGCTGCTGCGGTTCTCAAAGCGGATGGACCAGCCGTACAGCTCGCACAAACGTTGCACGATCGCCAGGCCGAGACCGGAACCCTTGCCTGATACGCCGGTGCCCCGGTAATGCCGGTCCATCACGTGCGGTAATTCCGATTCGGGTATGCCCGGGCCGGTGTCTTCCACCAGCACGCGTCCTGAGCCGATGGTGCAAACCACCTCACCGGAGGGCGTGTAGCGAATCGCATTTGCAATCAGGTTGCCCACGGTCACAGCGATGACAGACTCCGGCGCGATCACGCTGACCTTGTCCTCGTCAACAATTTTCAGCTTCAGCGGCTTATTATCCAACAACGGTTCATGCAGGTGAATCAACTTGTCCACGATCTTGTAGACATTATGCGATTCACTGTCGCTGTTGGTGCCTTGCTCAGCACGCACCAGGTGTAACAGTGCAGTGGTTATGTCAGATGACTGGCGCGCTGCACGCGCGATGCGCAATATTCGGGTGCGGGTCTTCTCGGGCAGGTCCTTCTGCGCCAGCAGCAACTCCGTTGCGCCCGAAATCACCGCCAGTGGTGTTCTCAACTCGTGGCTGACATCTGCATTGAACTCGCGGTCACGTTCCACCAGGTGGTGTACACGCTCCGCATAGGCATCCAGCGCGGCAGCCAGTTGGCCAACTTCGTCGTCTGCGAACCAGCGCGCCAAACCCGGTGACGGGGTCTCCTCCCTGAGCTGCCTCAGACGCTCGGCCAGGTCGCTTACGGGTTTCATAACCCGGCTGGACGACCACAAGCCCAGCGCCAGTGACAACAGGGAAAATGCCAGTACTGCGGCGACCAGTGACCACACAAGGCGGTTTGTCAGACGCTGGTTTTCGGTGATGTCATAGATCAGGAACGCCCAAAGGTCTTCGTCCTTGCGCACCGCCGCCTTGAAAAACCCCTCTGCGGTTTCGACTTCGTGCACACCGGTATCCAGACTCCTGATTTGAGCATTGACGCGGTGATTGGGGTCACCAGGCCGCGTAACATAACCCTGGATGCGGGTGTGGAATGGCTCAACCAGCGTCGGATCCTGGTGCAATTGCACCAGGTAATCGTCCAGTTCCTGTTTCAGTGTGGCGCCGATCAGCTCGTCCTCCAGTGTGCTTTGCAGGAATAGCGTGCTGACCGCAAACAGGCCACTGAGCAGGGTGCCAAACAGCAGAAATGAAAATACGATGCGGCTGCGTAACCTACGTTTGTACAGCATTTGACTCCACCAGACGGTAACCGATGCCGTGGCGGGTCTGGATCATTTTGCTGCCAAAAGGCTTGTCTATCGCTGAACGCAGGGAATGGATGTGCACCCGCAGGCTGTCACTGTCGGGCATTTCCTCGCCCCACACCTGTTTTTCCAACTCGGTGCGGGTGACCACGTTTGGAGACGCCTCCATCAGGCATCGCAACAGCTTCAGGCCAATCGGGTTCAAATCGATATCCTGGCCACTGCGGTTGACGATCAGGGTATCGAGGTTGAAGCTCAGGTCGCCGATCTGGATTTCCTTGCTGGCCCGGCGAATGCCTCGCGTGGTCAGCACTTCCAGCCTGACTTCGACTTCCTGTAACTCAAACGGCTTGACCAGGTAGTCATCCGCCCCGGTTTCAAAGCCCGCCAGCTTGTCCTCGAGACGGTCCCTGGCGGTCAACATCAGGACCGGGGTGTTTTTACCCGCCTCCTGGCGCAATTTGCGGCATACCTCCAACCCATCCATACCCGGCAACGCCAGGTCCAGCACGATGGCGTCGAAATCGTTAACGATGGCCAGGTGCAAACCGGTGACGCCGTCGCCTGCAAAATCGACCGTGTGCCCTTTCTCATCCAGGTAATCGCCGATATTGGCGGCAATGTCAGGGTTGTCTTCAATAATTAAAATTCGCACTTTTGAAACCTGTGTCGTTAAGCCCGCAGCAGGGAATCTGCTGGAATGATACTACCACTTTACCGGATGTTGGATACGTCCCTGGCCACTAAAGGTCCAGGACTTCGATGTCCCTGAGATTTTCCGACAATGAATCCGCGTCCCCGCCCTCGGACAGCTTCACGGCCAGGCGAACTTCGTTGGCCGAGTCAGCATGACGGATTGCCTCGTCATAGGTGATCTTGCCCTCCTTGTACATTCCAAAGAGGCACTGGTCAAATGTCACCATGCCGTGGTGGTTGGACTCCGACATGATCTTCTTCAGCTCGGTGACTTCGCCGTTGCGTATCCTTTCCTTCACCAATGGTGTGGCTATGAGTATTTCAACCGCTGCCCAACGCCGGGTCTGATCGGCAGAAGGTACAAGTTGTTGCGCAATAATTGCTTGCATATTGAAAGACAGGTCCAGCAACACCTGTTCCTTGGCCTCCTCGGGGAAGAAATGCAGGATACGGTCCAGGGCCTGATTAGCGTTGTTAGCGTGCAGCGTGCAAAGCACCAGGTGACCTGTTTCGGCAAATGTAATGGCGTGTTCCATGGTTTCCCGGGTCCGGATCTCGCCAATCATGATAACGTCCGGCGCCTGTCGTAAGGTGTTGCGCAAGGCCACTTCGAATGAATCCGTGTCGATACCGACCTCGCGTTGCGTGATCAGGCTCTTGTCATGGAAATGCACGTATTCGATCGGGTCTTCAATGGAAATGATGTGGCCGCTCATCCTTTTATTCCGATAACCCATCATGGCTGCCAGTGAGGTGGATTTACCGGTGCCTGTGCCGCCCACGAACAAGATGATGCCGCGCTTGGCGAGCGACAGGTCGGTCAACAGTTCCGGCAGGCCAAGGGACTCGAAAGTCGGGATTTCGGTTTCAATGCGCCGGCAAACCATGCCGATCTGGCCCTGCTGGTAAAATGCACTGACACGGAAACGCACGTCATCACCGAACGCAATCGCAAACTGGCACTCCAGGGATTCATCAAACTCCCTGAGTTGATTCTTATTCATGAGGCTGCGAACGATCTCGGCGACTTCGTCAGCCAGCAAAACCTCGGTCGAAATCGGACGGATCTTACCGTTGACCTTGATACAGGGCGGTGCGTCCGCCGTGACAAAAAGGTCAGAGCCCTTTTCCTCGTGAACTTTTAACAGCCAGTCCTTTACCGCACTCATCTTTGCATCTCCAATTGAATCTTCCAGTGCTTTTGACACCGAAAGGAATCCTTACATAAACAGTTTCCGGTCCACGGCCTTGCGGGCGGCTTCCTGGCGGCTCACGATACCTCGTGACACCAGGCCCTCGAGATACTGGTCGAGCGTGTGCATGCCAACGTTCTGGCCGGTCTGGATGGCCGAGTACATCTGTGCGACCTTGTCTTCACGGATCAGGTTCCTGATCGCAGGTGTCGCCAGCATGATCTCGTGGGCCGCGATACGCCCGCCACCGAGGCGCTTCATCAGCGTTTGCGCTATCACCGCACGCAATGACTCGGACAGCATCGAGCGCACCATGGATTTCTCTCCCGCCGGGAAGACATCGATGATACGGTCGATGGTCTTGGCTGCTGAAGAGGTATGCAGGGTGGCAAACACCAGGTGGCCTGTTTCTGCCGCGGTCAGGGCCAACCGGATGGTTTCGATATCACGCATTTCGCCGACCAGGATGATGTCCGGGTCCTCGCGCAAGGCCGAGCGCAAGGCCTGGTTAAAACCGTGGGTGTCACGGTGCACTTCGCGTTGGTTGATCAGGCATTTACGCGAGGTGTGAACGAATTCGATCGGGTCTTCGATGGTCAGGATATGACCGGCAACATGGTCATTGATGTGGTCGATCATCGCCGCCAGGGTGGTGGATTTACCCGAACCGGTCGGGCCGGTGACCAGCACCAGGCCACGCGGCACATTGATGATTTCCTTGAACGAAGGTGGTGCACCAATGTCTTCGAGCGTCCACACAGCCATCGGGATGGTACGAAACGCCCCGCCCACGCCACGGTCATTATGGAAACAGTTGACACGGAAACGGGCCAGGCCAGGCACCGCGTATGAAAAATCTACTTCCAGGTTGGCTTCGAAATCACGCCGCTGGTGGTCGCTCATCGTGCTGTAAAGCAACTCGGTCAGCTGTTGGTTATCCAGTGCCGGCAAATTCAAGCGACGCAGGTCGCCATCGACACGTATCATGGGTGGCAGACCGGACGACAGGTGAAGATCCGAAGACTTGTTCTTGACCGAAAAGGCGAGCAGCTCAGCAATATCCATTTGACCCTCCGTGCAGGGATACCGTTAGCGTTACAATACATTATGACGCAATATGCGGAAAATGTTTGAAACC
>JAPHTE010000059.1 GCA_026196445.1 Lysobacterales bacterium | reverse complement strand
GTGCCATTTGCCGAAATAGGCGGTCTCGTAGCCCGCCTCCTTCATCCGCATGCCGAGCGATTTCTGGCTGGTCACGTTCTCGAACTTGCCCTCGCAATCAGGGCAGACCGCGCTGACCATCATGCCCGTCATCAGCGAATATCGCATGGCCTTGCAGATGGGATAGGGCGTGTAGGCCCTGGTAAAGGTCACCCCCTCATCCGCCAGCTTGTCGATGGCCGGCGTTTCGATATAGGGATACCCGCGCTGGGTCATCACCGAGCCGTTATGCTGGTCGGAGATGATCAGCAGGATGTTGGGTTTTTTCTGGGCCCACGCCGGGTTGCTCAGCAATAGCGTGACCAGGATCAACAAAAGAGAAGAAGTTCTGCAAATTTTCATGCCTGTTCCTTTCACTACCAATTCAAACTCAGATTCTCGGTTACATTCCGGTGAATTTCGCGAACCTTAGCGTAAGGATCGCCGGGTCCAAGGGCCTCGATCGGTAAGTAACCCCGGTATCCGTGTGTTTTGATGATCTTCATTAACCTGGCAAAATCAGTGGGTTCTGTTCCGTTACCGGTTTTGACGTGGCTCTTGATCTGCCAGGTGATCGCGTAGGGGATCAGCTTTTCGATCTCCGCGTAAGGGTCGGGTACCGGCAGGCTGCCGATATCCAGCATCAGCCCGAACCAGTCAGAATGGACACCAGTCAGCAGGTCGAGAATGTCACTGGTGGTGACGACGTAATCATCATGGTTCTGGTAGGCGATCATGACACCGTGTTCGCGCGCGAAATCGGCACATTCCTGCATCGCCGCGATGATCCACGACTTGACTTCATCGCGCGGGTGGCCTTCTGCCGCCGTGCGGCCGGAAAATACCCTCACGCTGGTCGCGCCCATTTTTTGTGCAGCGATGACCCAGTGTTTTACCAGTTGAATCTCCTTTTCCCGGGCCGCCGGGTCGGTCAGGGCAAAATCGTTCCGGACCCCGGTCCCGATGACGTTCAATCCCAGACGGAAAGCCATCTTCTTGATGTCGTAAAGCACTTCATCGGGCGGCACCTCCGGGTACCCGGGAATGTAGTACGCGGTCAGGTCGACACCCTCGAAGCCGGTCTCTGCGGCAAAGCGGAACAAGTCTCCGAGGCCCATTTCACCGTCTTTCAGTTGCCGGTTGAAGGAATACGCGTTGAGGCAGATGGAGGGCTGCTCATCCTCCTGGCCAACCATTTTCACATCGGCATACGGGGAGGCAGACGCAGCAGCTCCGACCAGGCAGGCCATGGACGATGTTTTTAAGAATTTTCTGCGTTTCATAAGTGTCCGTTGCTGCGACCATCAGAGGCATGTGTCAATGTCCATGGCTAGCATTCCGACAGGCCAAAGACTATCGCCGGAACTTCAGCCCGGCTTTCTCATACATCCTGGCAAAATATTCGTTGACCACGCGGTTGCCGCTTTGTACCGGGGACAATGGTGCGTTTACTTTTGGCAGGTGCCGTGCGAGCCGCTGCTTGGCCTCCGCGTAGGCCGGGTCGTTTGCCAGGTTGTGCCACTCGTTGGGGTCGACCTCATGGTCGTAGAACTCTTCGCTGCCATCCACAAAATGGATGTAACGGTAGCGCTCATCGCGGATCGCGTGGTTGCCAAAACCGTAAGAAGTGATTGCGACCTCGTCCAAAGTATCCGTCGCACCTTCCAGCAGCGGTCTCAGGCTGGTGCCTTCGTTACGTTCGTAAGCGGGCAGGCCGGCCAGGTCGAGTAGCGTCGGGTACAGGTCGAGCAGGCTGGCCGTCTTCTTGGTTACCTGGCCCGCAACACCACCCGGGGCCTTGATCATCAACGGTACCCGCGAGGTCTCTTCCCACAGGCTGTGCTTGGCGAAACGGTTCTTTTCGCCGATGTGATAACCATGATCGCCCCACAGCACCACGATGGTGTTGTCGGCATAGGGGCTGTTCTCGAGGGCTGTCAGCACCTCGCCGACGTAATGGTCGACGAAGCTGGTGCATGCCAGAACCGCCTGCACGATATTCGGCCATTCACCGGTCTCGATGGCCCATTCGGTGGTCGGCATTTGCGGTACTTCGTGCAGATCGCGACTGATCTGCGGAACATCATCCAGGTCGTTTTTCAGGTACGGCGGCATGGTCAATTGCTCGACCGGATGCATGTCGAACCACTTTTGCGGCGCATACCAGGGAACATGCGGACGGATAAAACCGACGGTCAGGAAGAAGGGGCGGGCATGGTCTTCTGCCAGCCTTTCTTTTGCCCACATGGCCGATTTGTAATCGATCATGTCCTCGTCTTTTTCCGGGAACACGCCCCAGTCGGTATTGGTTCGGTCCGAATGCCAAACGAACTCGTCCGGCGGGTGCGGCCCGAAACCCTTGATACGCCCGCCATACACCTCGAAGCTGCC
>JAPHTE010000239.1 GCA_026196445.1 Lysobacterales bacterium | reverse complement strand
TTGATCAACCAACGGTGGGTCAGGCCGCCGGGATCGCCGCTGATCTCACCGGAAGTGAAAGCCTCGGTCACATACAAGACGGAACCCTCGATAATCAGGATGCTCAGCGGCAGCAACAACAGCAGGGTGCCGGTGATGTTGATGATGGCTTTCCAGCGTGGCGAAAAACGATCGTAGAGGATATCGACACGCACGTGCCCATCTTCCTTGAGCGCGTAGGCGATACCGAACAGGAAGACCATCGCGAAAAGGTGCCATTCCATTTCCTGCATGGCGATGGAGCCGGTGCTGAAGAAATAACGCATGATGGAATCGTAGAACACGTTAACCAGCATCAGCAGGTTAAGCAGGCCGGCGATCCAGCCCATCAGATCTGAGAACCGATCGAAGACTTTTTCCAGCTTCAGTAGCATTGGGACTCTATGGACACCGCCAGGGACTCCCGGCGTGGGCCGGGAGCCTGATCAGGCTTATTCGATATTGTCTTTGAGGTATGCGTAGTCGGAAATCTCGGTCCACTTGCGCGCCATTTTCATATAGGCCGTTTGCGATTCAAGAATTTCCTTGAACATCGGGTCATTGGCGGCGTATTCAGCCAGCAATTCAGCATTGGCCTGCTTCATGGCGCTGATGATCTCGGGTGAAAACGTACGTATCTTAACCTCCGGATAGTCTTTTTCGATCGACGCCCAGTTGACCGCGCTCTCGTGGTAGGAACGGGCGTACATGTCATAGGCCGCGAATTCCATCGCGGTGGTCAGAATCTGTTGAAGGTGTTCGGGCAGCGCGTCGAATTTTTCCTTGTTCACCAGGAACTGCAATTCAGTCCCCGGTTCGTGCCAGCCGGTGTAGTAATAGGGCGCGATCTTCTGGAAGCCCATGTTGAGGTCCAGTGAAGGACCCACCCATTCGAGCGCGTCGATGGTGCCGCGATCGAGGGCCGTGTACAACTCACCCGGGGCGATGTTGGTCACCACGACACCCAGCTTGGATAGCACCTCGCCCGCGAAGCCCGGGATGCGCATCTTGAGACCCTGAAAGTCATCCAGCGAATTAATTTCCTTGCGGAACCACCCACCCATCTGGTTTCCGGTATTACCGCCGGGAAAAGAATATACGCCGTGCTTTTCGTAGACCCTTTGCATCAGTTCCATGCCCCCGCCGTAGTAAAACCAGGCGTACTGTTCCGGTGCGATCATCCCGAAGGGCATGGTCGTGAAGAACATGGTGCTGGCATCCTTTCCTTTCCAGTAGTAGGAGCCCGAATGGCCCATCTCGTATTGTCCGGCGTTGACCATATCCAGGATTCCGAATGCGGCCTTGTGCTTGTTGGCCGAGTCGATGCGGATTTCCATCTCGCCGTTGGACATGACCTTGACCAGGTCCGCCATGCGGATGACGGCATCACCAAAGATTGGGAAGCCTGTACCCCAGGTCTGGGCCAACTTCCATACAATGGTTTCCTGCTTGACTTTTTCCGGTTCCGGATTTGCAGCCTGTTGATTTTCCCCGCAGGCCGAGAGACCCAGAATGGCGGTGAGAACGATTAGCTTAACGAGTAGGGTCATTAGATAGTTGAATCGTTTCATTTTGAATTCTCCTTGTCTGCAGATGGTTATTATATTCACGTTTGCGGTGGCAAGTACCGGGGAACTCCGAAAAACAAAAACGAGTTCGCTGGGGACTATTGCCTGTATCTATCGGCTTGTCAATGTCCATACAATAAGGTTTTCAAGTAGTTGCTTGTTTCAGCCATGCTTTGTAGCGGTCATGCAGCGTAGCAGGCCAAAACCTACTTGAAGACTTTGATGAAGGTGCCCGGATATTCCCAAAGTTCACCGTCGTTCGCCTTGATGCCCCCAATGATGGCAAAAATGACCGTGGCGATCCCGAGTATGAAAAATCCCAGGATCCCGATCAATACGAATGTCAGGATGAAACAGACCAGGGCATAAACCAGTGATGTCACGATCCAATTAAGCACGACATGCGCGTGTGGCACAATGCCGGGCAACTCCTCTTTTTTCATTTGCCAGAGCAAGATGGGGACGATCAATCCGCCAATGGGAATGATCCAGCCGGCAAGGATGGAAAAGTGGATGAACATGGCCCATTGCCTGGTTTCACGACTCCTTGTCGGATCAACAACTGGGCTGGATTCAGGCGGCCGGTGTTCGTTAGTGCCGGGTTCGTTACTGTTCATATTGAACTCCCTCAAAGACTCTTTACCAGATTAAATCGTGTATTTTTTAAACAGTACTTAATTGAAATTATAGCGTTGCATAAATGTCTGCGCCGAAGAATTCGGGGCGCACGCCACAATGCGGTAGACTGTCGGCTGTCGGGAGCCTGAAATTTTGATGAATAAAGGGAATAAAGGGCTCGGAAAAGGACCCTGA
>JAPHTE010000234.1 GCA_026196445.1 Lysobacterales bacterium | reverse complement strand
GTTGCCTCCTGGAGCGCCTGTCCGTTTACGATCGCGTGAACAACCTGCTCCATACCCATGGAGCGGGAGCCCTTGACCAGGCAAGCCACGCCGGGTTTGAGCTGCTCATGCAAAGCACGGGTCAGCGCTTCCCTGCTGTCAAAATGGACTGCCATCTCCCCGAATGTGTCCACGGTGGCTTGTGTTGCCTCACCGACTGCAAACAGGCGCTTGACCCCAAGGGATCGCGCCGCATCACCCACTTCCGCGTGCATCTTCCGGCTGTCGGCCCCCAGTTCCAACATGTCCCCAATCACCAGCCACGGTTCACCGCCCTGGCCGGCGAGAACCTGCAGAGCGGCGTACAAGGACGCCGGGTTCGCGTTGTAAGTGTCGTCGATGACCGTCCACCCGCCCTTGGTAGGCACAATGCTAAGACGGCCGGGAACCGGTTTGACAGCTTCGAGTCCGCGCTTGATATCCGCCAGCGGTACACCCAGTGCGATACAGACCGCGGTCGCGGCCAGTGCGTTGGCCAGGTTGTGTTCACCCGGTAGCGGCAACCGCAATGGGAAATTTCCGACGGGCGTATCGACCAGTACTTCCGCATCATTTCTTGTTGCCCGCACATGGCTATTTTCACCGTTGAAATAGTAGGTCGTATCTGCGTTATTGACCTGCTGCCAAATATCCAACCAGGGTTCTGCGGCATTGATGACCGCGGCGCCACCGTTGCTTAACGCTGCGTATAATTCACCCTTTTCTGCCGCCACTCCCTCGATATTGAGAAAACCCTGCAGATGCGCGGGGCCGATATTGGTGATTACACCGACGTCCGGCCGTGCAATGCGTGCCAGGTAGGCGATATCACCCGGCTTGCTGGCGCCCATTTCCAACACCGCGTACTCGTCGCCCTCATCCATCTGGAAAAGCGTTAGGGGTAAGCCCAGTTCGTTGTTGAAGTTTCCTTCTGTTGCCAGCACATCACCGGTGAGTTGCAAAATGCTCGCGATCATTTCCTTGACGGTGGTTTTGCCATTACTGCCCGTAATCCCCACCACCCGCGCCGGACATTGCGTCCTCCAGTAAGCGGCCAGGGTTCCGAGCGCTTTGAGCACGTCCGTCACTTTCAGAGTGGGTAAACCGGCCTGCAAGTCTTTGCACACCAGTGCCGCGGCAGCACCACTCTCCAACGCCTGGTCAACATGGTCATGGCCGTCAAAAGTTCGCCCGGGCAGCGCGGCAAACAACATGCCCGGCGCCACTTTGCGGCTGTCGGTCGTGATTCCTGTGAAACTGCCAGGGTTTTGGGGGGCGACGCATTCTAGCAGTTTGGCCGCTTGTTTCAGGCTCATGTGAATCACGCGGCATCTCCCAAAGCAGCGCGGATGGCGATTTCATCGCTGAAGGGGATCCGCTTGCCCTTGATTTCCTGCCAGGTCTCGTGGCCCTTGCCGGCTACCAGCACCACGTCACCTGGCCGGGAGTTTGCGATCGCCCGTTGAATGGCGGTTGCCCGGTCCGGTTCGACCTTCACCCGTTCGGGTGATTCAAAACCTGCGATGACGTCCTCGATGATCTTGTCGGCGGGCTCATTGCGTGGATTATCGCTGGTGACGAATACGTCGTCAGCCAGTAGTTCAGCGGCCCTGCCCATCTGCGGCCGTTTGCCCTGGTCCCGGTTGCCACCACATCCAAACACGCAAGTCAGCTTGCCCTCCAGGTGGGCACGCACGGCCTGCAGGGCACTTTCCAGTGCATCCGGTGTATGCGCATAATCGATGACCACCACCGGCTGCCCGTGGTCCCCACCGAGGCGCATCATCCGCCCCGGTACCGGTTGCATCACCTCGATCTGATGCAGGATGCGGTGCCATGGCATGCCAAGCAAGGCCAGTGTTCCGGCTGTGGCCAGCAGGTTGGATGCGTTGAACTCACCGAGCAGGCAGGTGTGTACTTTTTCCGCTCCCCAGGGCCCGTCGATCCTGATCGTCATGCCATCGATATCCACAGCGCTGATATCAGCGCGCAACTCAGCCCCTTTATCCAGCCCAAAACTGAGCATTTGCATACCACCGTTCAACTCGCCGAACCATTTTCTGCCGTAATCGTCATCATGGTTGATGATGGCGAATGAAGGCGCGTAGTCTGTGAAAAGCAGGCGCTTGGCCGCCGCGTAACTTGCCATATCGTGGTGGTAATCGAGGTGGTCCCGGCTCAGGTTGGTGAATACCGCTGCGTCGAATTGCACCGTCTGGCAGCGGTGTTGTTGAAGGGCGTGGGATGAAACCTCCATCGCCAGGCGTTCAATACCCGACTTCAGGCAATCCGACAAAACGTGCTGCAGGCGCAGCGCGTCAGGCGTGGTGTGCGCCCCGCGCTGCAGCCTGCCCACGGACCCGTAACCGAGTGTCCCAACCATGCCTGCGTTGCCATAAACCCTTTGCCATGACTGGGCTAAAAAATGGGTGACTGATGTCTTGCCGTTGGTGCCGGTGACACCGGCGATGGTCATTTGCTCTGACGGTGCGGCGTAGAAGCGTGACGCGAGTTCGCCCAGCCTGTTACCGAGATTCGGAACCATAGCGACCGGTACGCCCAGCTCGGGCAAGGGTTGCAAACCGTCGTGAATGACTGCAACGGCCCCGGCCGCGACCGCCGAACGTGCATAGTCCAGGCCATGCCCGACCGAACCTTGCACCGCGACGAAAGCATCGCCGGGCTCGGTTCTTCGGTTGTCCAGGCTGATGCCCGACAACTGTACCGGCGCTACTTCACCGTTCCATCCTTCAAGCAGTTCATTCAGCATCATGGCCATGGTCATTGCCCCCCTTCGCCACCGGCGGTGCTGACCAGCATCGCGGGATAATCATCCGGGGGGATATTCAATATCCGCATAGCGCCCGTCATCACTTCGGAGAACAGTGGTGCGGCGACCAGGCCGCCGAAATATTCTTCGCCGGTCGGGTCGTTGATAACCACCACACAAACCAGGCGCGGGTTACTGGCAGGACCGAATCCGGCAAAGCTGGAAACGTACCTGGCAGCGGCATAACCCGACGCACTGGCTTTGTGTGATGTGCCGGTTTTGCCGGCTATGCGGTAATTCGCGACACGCGCTTTACTGCCGGTACCCTCGGTGGTGGGCACCGTTTCGAGCATACTAGCTACTGCCCGGGCAATGTCAGGGTCAATTGCAGAGATTGGAGGGTTATTTGAGCCCTGAATAAAAGCGGGTTGACGTAATTTACCGCCGTTAGCGATTGCAGCGTAGGCTTGCGCCAACTGCAGGGGAGTTGCGGACATTCCGTATCCATAAGCGATGGTTGCCTGCTCCAGGCGTCTCCAGCGCTCGTAATTGCGCAGCACACCAGCGGACTCGCCTTGAAACCCGGTGCCGGTTGCTTCACCAAAACCGTAGCGTCGATAGGTATCCCACATCTGTTGCGGCTCCAGTTGCAACGCGAGCTTGGTGACACCGACATTGCTGGATTTTGTCAACACACCGGTGACATCCAGCAGACCATAGTTGCGGTGGTCGCGTATGGTGTGCCGGGATACGACCATGTAACCGGGGTTGGTATCCACGGGGGTCGTGGGTGTCGCGACCCCGTGTTCGAGAACAGAGGTGATCGCAATGGGTTTCATAACCGAGCCCGGCTCAATGACATCGGTGATCGCCCGGTTACGCATCCCGTCCATGTCGTGGTCCGGATCGTTCGGGTTGTAGGAGGGCTGGTTGACCATGGCCAGTATTTCACCGCTTTCAACATCCAGCACCACGACGCTGCCCGACCGTGCACCGTGCTTGAGTACTGCGCTCTTCAGTTCACGGTAGGCCAGGTACTGCAGGCGCTTGTCGATGGTCAGGAGGAGGTCCTTGCCGGGTTGTGACTCGTGGACCAATTCGACTTCTTCGACCAGCTGACCCTTGCGGTCCTGGATGATCCGTTTAAGCCCGGGACTGCCAGCCAGCCAGCTGTTATACGCCAGTTCCAGTCCTTCCTGGCCGACGTCGTCGATATTGGTAAAGCCGATAACGTGAGCGGTTACCTCGCCGGCGGGATAAAAGCGGCGGTATTCCTTCCTCAGGTTAACGCCGGGTATTTCCAGCGCCCTGATCCGGTCGGCCACATCCGGGTTCAGGCGCCGTTTTAGCCATACGAATTCCTTGCTGGCGCGCTGGGTGAGTTTCCGCTCGATGTCATCGGCACTGGCATTCAGCAACTTAGCCAGCGGTACCAGTTTTTCCGGGTATTCGAGCAACTGCCCCGGGTGTACCCAGACCGAATCGACCGGCGTACTCACGGCCAGCGGCTCGCCGTTGCGGTCCTTGATCACGCCACGGGTAGATGCAATTGTGACTTCCCGCAAAAATCGGGCATTTCCCTGGCCCTGCAGGAAGTCAGTCTCCATGACCTGTAAATTCACAGCTCGCGCAATCAGTGCGACGGAGCACAACATGAAAATCAGCAACATGGCGTAAAGCCGGCTGCTGGGAACCATGTTTTTAGTCTGTTTACTCAAGGTCGTACAACCAGTATGTGGGTCGTTTCGGGTTGCTGCATGTTCAACGCCCCACG
>JAPHTE010000164.1 GCA_026196445.1 Lysobacterales bacterium | reverse complement strand
GGCGAGCGCAGTCACGCAGACCAGGGCCAGGAGCGGCCCATAAAATAACGGGTTCAGGCGAGAGGACATGGTAACCACCAGCACATTGGATTACGGAGCCGCTATTGTGCCGCAATCGCTGCCCGGGACAAGTTGCGTCGTCTCACGCTTGCCACGGATCGTCGCAAACCGGGATTGAACTATTAATCCTCGAGCGACACCACGCTGATGCGGTGGTTGCCGAGGTCTGCAATCCACAGGTAACCGTCGTGAACCAGCACGGCGGCGGGTTTATTGAGCTGTTCCGGCGCCAGGCCGGCCTCGCCGGTGCCGGCGAAAAGGCTGGCTTTACCCGAAGCGTCAACGCGAGTGATCTTGTGTCCGCGAATCTCGGCAATGTACACGTTACCCGCTTCATCGTCGTCAATGCCGTGCGGCATCGCCATGACGGTGTCCGGCGCCAGCAGCGTGCCCTCTTCACCCGCCGCCCAGCGGATGCCTTTCTGGATGCCGGCGTCAGCAATCAAAAAGCCGCCGTCAACGGCCGGCATCATGTCAATCGGCATCACCATCTCGGTGTCAGCCGCCTTGCCAATGGTCGTGACCATTCCGGCCTCGATGCGACGGATCGCGGCGTTGCCGATGTCCACCACCAGCACGCTTCCGTCCGGCTCGCAGATCACGCCGTGCGGAGAGTTGAACAGGGCTTGTGCGGCCGGGCCGTCCCGGTAGCCGGACTGTCCAGGCACACCGGCCAGCGTGGCGACATCAAAACCGTCACCGGCAGGCGTCATCACCCTGATCGAGTGGCTGGCGGCGCCGGCCACGACGATGCTGCCATCGCCAGCTACCGACACGCCGTGCGGGTTGTCGAAACCTGCCTCGGAAGCGGGGCCATCCTTGTGGCCCTGGCGGTCAGGCGTGCCAGCGAGGGTTACGACCTCGCCGTCCAGGCTCACCGTCCTGATCGCGTGGTTGTTGATATCGGCGATGACGATTCTGCCGGGGCCGTAAGGCGCCAACCGGATCGGTTTGTTAAAGCGAGCGGCATCGCCCACACCATCTGCAAAACCCATTTCACCGTTACCGGCAACAACCCGGGTCCCGGCCGCCCCGGCGGCGGCAGAAAATAATACCAGCGCTAACAACGCGCCGCGAAATAGTCGTACCTGCACCATGTCTAACCCTCCTTCCACCTGCTGCCTATTTGACGATCACCAGTGTGTAGTTGTCCGGGATCGCCAGGTACTTTTCGGCCACACGCTGCACGTCGGCCGGCGTGATCGGCTCGCCCTTCTCGGCGCGCTGTAGCGCGATCTTGTAATCGCCGTCGTAATACTCGTGGTAACCCATGTAATAAGCCTGGCCCAGGCGCGTCAGGTTGCGCATCATGTAACGGCCCTTCGAGGCATTGACCGTCTTGTCAATTTCCCTTTGGGTCAGCTCCTCCAGGCGGGAAGCGTCGAAATAGGACCGGATGCCCTCCAGGGCCTCGTCCACGGTCGCCGGGCTGGTGCCCATGGCGGCGGTCAGCCACTGGCTGGAGCCATCGCTGCCGCTGGAGATGCTCAGCCGGTAGGCCAGGCCGCGCGTTTCGCGCAGGTCGAACATCATGCGGTAGGACAAAATTGAAGTCATCACGCCGAACGCGGCCTGGTCCTCGTCGGCCACCTCCACCGGAAATCCGAGGCGGATCTGGGCCTGTTCCTTACCCATGTCAACGATCTGTTCCTGCTTGTCAGGGCTCGACGGCAGCGGATGTGTCGCACGTTCGGACGGTATGCCGGTTTGCGTCCAAATCGCGTTGAAGAAGCCCGCGACCTCGCCGTGCGCAAGCGGCGAAGAAATCGTAATGATGTAATTGGCCGGGTCGAAATAGCGCTTTTGCAGGTTCACCAGGGCAGCCTGATCGATCTTTGCCAGCGACTCGCTGGTGCCGCTGACCGGCAGCGTGAACGGGTGGCCTTCGCCCAGCAGCAGTTCCTTGTAGCTCGCGTCCACCGCGTAACGCGCCATGCCGCCCTTCATGCGCACCCGGTCGCTGGCGTCCTTGTGGGCTTTTTCGAAGTCTTCGGCGTCAATATCGGTGGCGTCCATCAAGTGCGTGATGAAGCGGAT
>JAPHTE010000111.1 GCA_026196445.1 Lysobacterales bacterium | reverse complement strand
CGGGCATGAAAAGAATGCGTTCGGCACTGGCGAGCGCCGACGGTGGTGGATTCAAGATGAATTATGCACGCGCTGCCGGTGGTAACGAATGGCTGTTTGGTATCGATGGAAAGCAGGAAACCCACGACGCCGATATTTCCAACCCGGTGAACGACACGTTCTACATCACCAACTTCAACCGCGTGGACCGGGACCGCCTGGGTGTTTTTGGCCAGCTGACCCGGCAGGTGGGAGGCTGGGTATTCGAGGCGGGCCTGCGTTACAACCGCCTGCGCATGGATGCCGGTGAAGTGGGCGGTTACCTGGCCATGCCGCCCGGCCACATGCAACAGGGCAGGCTGGATACGTTGGCGGATGCTTTCAATACCTCCGATCGTTCAAAGACGGACCACCAGTGGAGTGCCATTTTCAAGACCAGCAGCCAATTGGGCAACAGGACGCAGCTGAACCTCGGCATCGGCCGGAAAGTGCGCTCACCCAGTTACCAGGAGCGCTACCTGTGGCTGCCGATGGAGTCCACCGCAGGATTAGCGGATGGCTATACCTACATTGGCGATATCGACCTCGAGCCAGAAGTCAGCACTGAATTGACAGCTGGTATCGACTGGTCCGGTGAACGTTTCAGGCTGACCCCGGAAATCTATTTCCGGGGCGTGGACGATTACATCCTCGGCGTGCCGTCGACCAACACGGTAGCCAATATGTTCGCGATCATGATGAACGGGCGCGCACCGTTGCAGTACGCCAACGTCGACGCGGAACTGTACGGGTTTGACCTGGCGTATCAATTCGAGATCAGCGCCTTCTGGTCGCTGCGCGGCAACCTGGGTTACGTGCGCGGTAAACGTACCGATGTCAAAGACAACCTGTACCGGATCGCACCGCTGTCGTCTTTCATGGAGCTGGTTTATACGCAGGACCGTTACTTTGTCGCCATTGAAAGCCTGGCCGCGTCGAAGCAGGACAGGGTTTCGGCCTATAACCAGGAGCAGCAGACCGCGGGTTGGGGGATCGTCAGCCTCCGGGGCGGGATCAGTATTACCGATTCACTCGACGTCAGTTTCGGCGTGGAAAATGTCTTTGACAAGGCCTACCAGGACCACCTCGGCGGCTACAACCGGGTCAGTGGCAGCGATGTGCCCGTTGGCCAGAGGTTGTACGCCGTGGGCAGAAATTTTTACCTGAGTGTATATGCCAGTTGGTAAGTGCCCAGCCTTTGATGCCGGGGTGTAGTGCCCCCTAAAAAGGCCGCGAGCGACCGGGAGTCGCGACCGGGGTTGCGGGGCTGTAAATATAGCGTGTCCCGGAGAGGAACACGAGTGTCCGTCATCTCCCCGGCACCGCAATAAAAAAAGGCCGGGTTGTTAAGCCCGGCCTCTCTTCAGTACTTAATGGAAACTGATTATTCCTGCGTGGCTTTCTCGACAGACAGTGCGATGGCCTCGGTCAGCGTGATGATCACGTTGTCGCCGACTGCTGCCTTTTTAAGGTTCTCGGGATCGCGGGCGGTATATTCCGTGATTTCCCCAGAGGGTCCCTTCAGCTTGAAGGTGTTTGCTTCCAGGTTGATCTCTTCCACGGACGCTTGGATCACCACCGCGTTCATGGCTGCAACACCGGGCATCTCGCCTTCCTCAGTGCGGCCGGCAACTTCGAGTTCACCCGCGCCGGGGGCGCTGCCATCACCGGCAACAACATCGATGGTGACGGACTGCGTGTACTCGGCCACGACGATGTCACCAACGCTGACCTGGCCCAGGTTGCGGGCTTCTTCGCTGGCCACGAAGCTCACCGTGTTGCCCTGCGGGCCACGCAAGGTGACTTCGCGTGTTTCGTGGTTGATCGCTTCAACCACCGCCGTTATCGTCTCGGTTTCGGTGGCCGACATGGATGGCTTATCCATGTTTGCGGCATGTTCACCGGCCCACGCGGTCGTGGATACAAACAGTAAAGAAACAAAAATAGAAATTGCCTTGTTCACAAAGGGTCCTCCTTAAAAATGTAAGCAAGGCGCGCATTGTATGTCCTTTCAGGCGCAAAGCCCATAGCGGGCTATGCCGGGAGACATTGCCGGGACGCTTTTTCGGCCGGTGCAGTCAATAGCGGTCGATTTCATTGCGCTGCGCGGATATCATCCACAACCATGATCCTGATGATCGACAACTATGACTCGTTCACCTACAACCTGGTGCAATACCTCGGGGAGCTGGGTGCGGATGTCAAAACGGTGCGCAACGACGCCATCGGCATCGACGGCATTCGTGAACTGAATCCCGCCGGTATCGTGATATCCCCGGGGCCGTGCACGCCGGATGAGGCCGGGATTTCGCTGGCCGTGGTCAGCGAGCTTGGTGAAACGTACCCGGTCTTTGGTGTATGTCTCGGTTACCAGTGCATCGGCCAGGTGTTTGGTGGAAACGTGGTG
>JAPHTE010000356.1 GCA_026196445.1 Lysobacterales bacterium | reverse complement strand
CACGCCAGGTGGGATAAAGACCGGCCAGTAAGGCCGACAGGATGGCCAGGCCGATGGCGGTCAACACCATGACCCAGTCCATGCCCACCAGGTTTTCTACATAGTCACCAAACAACACCTCGATACCACGCAAACCCAGCCAGGCCAGGCCCAAACCCAAAATACCGCCTCCCAACCCGATCAGGCCGGACTCGATCAGGTGTTGTATGAACAAGGTCGCTCGCGAGGCGCCGAGCGCCCGGCGCAGGGATATGTCCTGGGACTTGCCGAGAAATTTGGCCAGTAACAGGCCGATGGTATTGAGTAAGCACACGGTCAGGAACAATAACGATAAACCGAGCATGACGCGGGCATCGTCGTCGACAACCTCCTGGTTCTCCATCCATTCCATCACATCACTCAGGCGGTTATTAAGTGGCCTGGGAAACCGGCCGAGCTGTTTCTGCTGTTCGGCATAGGCATTGAGGAAATCCATGTACTCCTGTTTTTCAGATTCGTTTCTCAGCTCCGCCCAGAACTGGATAAATGCGCACTCTGAGTTGAGGAAAGCTTCGAAACCGTCACCATCGACCGGTTTCCAGCAATTGGTGTTACCGGCACGGGGCAACTCGTACTCGATTCCGACGTTAAACGGGATATACAGGTCTTCCGCTTCGTTGAACGCGCCGTTGGTCACATCGTAGAACTTGGGCACCGGGTGAAAATCGTCGAGCACGCCAACCACCTGGTAGTCCATACCGCTTAAACGAACGCTGCGGCCAATGGAATTTTCACCGCCGAACACACGTTCATTGGTTTCCTTGCTGAGTACAACCACGCGTTCGATATTGTTATCAGCCGAGTCATCCCAACCGCTGCCGTAGAGAAACTGCAGATCGAACATCGGGAAAAAGTCAGCCCAGGTATTGCGGGACAATATTGAAAAAGGCCGCTCGTCGTCGCCTTGTGGTTCCAGCACCAGGCTGGATTTGTTGCTGGCGATCTGACGGTATGCCTTGTCGGCTTTCATCAACGCCATGGCGTCGGTGTAAGTCATCTGGTCCGGCGGATCAAAGCTGCCGTCGTCGTTCGGACTGTTGGGATCCCAGCTATCGAGTTGCACGTAGAACAACTGGTCGGATTTCTGGGGTATCGGGTTGCCGCCCATCGCGTAATTGACCGTCAGGATGCTCATGCAGGCACCGATACCGACTGCGATCGCGGCGACCATCAGGGCGCTCATCAGCGGGTTGCGGCGGATACTCAGTAAACCCAGTTTCAGGTAATAAGAAAACATAACACCCCCTAGGCTGTTGCCACCTGGCTGAAGCTTGTATCCGCATCGCCGTTGCTGACACGGCCGTCGAGGATATGCACGTTGCGGCTGGCCATTTCCGCCAGGGCCGGGTCATGCGTGACCATGATGATGGTGGTGCCACCCCGGTTGATCTCGGCGATCAGTTCCATGACGCTCAAGGCCATGTGTGAATCGAGGTTACCGGTGGGTTCGTCTGCCAGCAGAAAGCGCGGTTCGCCTGCCAGGGCACGGGCGATGGCCACGCGCTGTTGCTGGCCGCCGGAAAGTTGTGAAGGCAGGTGCTTCATGCGCGATGCCAGGCCGACCGTTTCCAACACCTTTTCAATTCGCCGTTTGCGTTCTGCTGCCTTGAACCCCCGGTAGCGTAAGGGCACGTCCACGTTGTCGAACAAATTCAGGTCGGGGATCAGGTTAAAGCTCTGGAAAACGAAACCGATCTTCTCGTTGCGCACATGGGACGCCTGGCTGTCGCTGAGCGAAGACACGTCGCGACCGTCGAGTTCATAACGCCCGGAAGTAAACTGTTCCAGCATACCGGCGATGTTCAGAAACGTCGTCTTGCCCGAGCCGGACGGGCCGGTCACGGATACGAATTCACCCTCTTTGACCTCGAGCGAAAAATCTCTCAGGGCGTGGGTTTCCACAAGGCCTGCGCGATAAACTTTGGATATGCTTTGCATGCTGAGCATGTGTTTACTCCTCGATCTTTGACTAATTGGTTACAAGTACTTTGTCGGCACTGCGGAACTGGTCGATGCTGGAAATAACCACCGTCTCGCCCTCATCGAGCCCGTTGACGATTTCCACGGCCGCCAGGCTGCGTGCGCCGATCTCGATAGAGCGGCGGTGGGCGACGTTGTCGTCGTCCAGAACGTAGGCAATACGGTTGCCGCCACTGTCGAGAAACTGGCCGCGCTGCAGCGTCAGCACGTCGTGCTTTTCTTCCATCAGGATTCGGGTCGTCAGGCGTTGATTCTGGCGCAACCCCGGGGGCATACCGCCGGTAAAACGGATCCTGGTGGTGACCTGGTTCTGGATGATCTCGGGTGAGACCGATACCAGTGTTGCGGGATAGCCCATGTTGCCTACCAGCACTTCGGCGTCCATGCCCAGGCCGAGGTCATCGGCGTAGCTTTCCGGTACCTGCGCTTCGATCTCAAAGGCCGTCAGGTCGACCACGGCCATGACGATTTCGTTGCGCGATACCGCCGCTTTCTGGTCGACCATCAGGTTGCCGACAATACCATTGACAGGGGAGCGCATGTCCAGCTCTTCCACCTGGCGTTGAAGGTCAGCGACCATGAAAGACTGGCGCTCGACCTGGAGTTCACGGGTCTGCAATTCAAAGGCCAGGCGCTCAGCGTCGAGCTTGGAGTCGGCGACGGCGTGGTCGTAGGCCAGGCGCGCGGTTTCCAGGTCGTCCTTGGTTTTTTCAAAGTCGATTTCTGAAATAGCCTCGATTTTCCAGCCGGATTCGGCGCGGCGTCGTTCGCGTTCAGCGGCTACCAACGTGACGTGCGCCAGGTCCACGCTTTTCTGGTTGTCGAGAGCCTTCTGCTTAGCCTCGATACGTTGACGGTCCAGTTCCACGCTGAGCCCGTTGAGTGTGGCCTGTTCCTGTTGCAGGCGGTTTTGCAATTCGGGGCTGTCCAGGGTGGCCAGCAACTGGTCCTTGCTGACCCGGGCGCCGGCGTCGACCAGCAGCGTGATGGTGCCATCGGCCGGGGCGAACAGCGACGGGCTGATCGCCGCCACCACGCGGCCCTGAACTGACACGTCACGTACCAGGTCGGTGCGCGTGACCGTCGCGAGGCGCAGACGGTCCCGGGGCACGGATACGCTGGAACTCGCCCAGCGTTGGACGACCGGCAGCAATACCCAGATCACAATAAGCAGGATGACGAAAGACCCGGCCAATATCACGCGTTGCCGGGTCTTGGGTTTTGCTTCCAACGTGACATCCTGCGCGGAAGTATCGGCAATTTTCAATATATTTCCCCTGATTTCCTGTATAGACAGACGTCGATCTGACTAACTTAGTTACGCTATCAGTCAATATTTGATGTCAGCGGGCAGGAAATGGCTTAAACCGTGCATCGGCGATGGTATTGTCCAACGCGTTACTTAAGGGGCAGAAGATGCGAACTGGTCTTATTGCAATCCCATCAGGACACGAACGTGTGTTTCGACACAACGCGCCAGGCTGTGGATCTCGTAACCGCCTTCGAGCACCGAGATGACCCGGTTTGAGGCGTGGCGCTTGGCTACCTTCATGATTTCCTCGGCCACCCAGCGAAAATCCCCGTCGGTCAGGCTGACGTGGGACATATCGTCATCCTGGTGGGCGTCAAAACCTGCGGAGACAAATATCATTTGCGGTTTGAACCGCTCCAGTGCAGGCAGCCAATGCTCAAAGACGGCCAGGCGGAATTCGGCGCTCCTGGCGGTCGCCTCAAGGGGAATGGAAATGACCCGTTCGCTGTTTTCGGGTGGTATGGTGAACGGGAAAAACGGGTGTTCGAAAATCGAGCAGTAAAGCACCCGGTCATCACCGATGAATATATCCTCGGTGCCATTGCCCTGGTGGACGTCGAAATCGAGGATGGCAATTCTTTCAAGGCCATGGACTTCCAACGCATGGGCTGCACCGACGGCAAGGTTGTTATACAGGCAAAATCCCAGTACCCGACCACTCTCGGCGTGGTGGCCGGGGGGGCGTACGCCGCAAAAAGCGTTGTCCAGCGTGCCGTCCATCACCAGGTCAACCGCTGCAACCACCGCACCTGCTGCACGCCTGGCAGCGAGCAATGAACCGGGGCAGATAACCGTGTCCTGGTCGAGCCGGGTGTAGCCTTTCTGAGGCACCCTGGCCTCGATAAAGTTCAGGTGCCCGGCGGTATGCACACGCAACAACTGTTCACGGGTAACCTCCGGCGCATCGACCGATTTCAGGAAAGCCCAGAGCCCGTGTTCGATAAAACTATCCTCGATGGCGGACAACCGCTGGGCGCTTTCCGGGTGGGCGGCTCCAGTGTCGTGGTCGTGGCAATCCGGGTGCGTAAAATAGGCTGTTTTCACGGCTTGACCTGCATCATCAAAGTGTACATTTTAGTACATTCAGCGACTGACACGGGTACCGATTTGAGCTATGGTTCATCCATGGACAAGCACTATTTATCAACGTTATTCACGCCTGAAAATCTTGCCCTTTTTGGGGCCAGTGACCGGGAAAATTCCGTCGGCGGAATCGTGTACAGGAACCTGCTTTCTTCGGGTTACGAGGGCGGCATTTTTGCTATCAACCCCAAGCACGATACCATTCAAGGCGAGAAAGCTTACAAGTCCCTTGACGAGATCCTTGAGCCCATCGACCTGGCAGTGGTAGCCACGCCATCGAAGACCATTCCGGGTATCGTGGAAGCCTGTGGCGAGAAAGGTATCAAGATGATGCTGATCCTTTCAGCCGGTTTCCGTGAAATCGGTCCGGACGGTTTACGCCTCGAGCAGCGGGTCACAGCGCTGGCGCAACGTTACGGCGTCCGGCTGATGGGCCCCAACTGCCTCGGTATCATCCGGCCAGACAAGAATCTCAACATCACTTTCGGACACAACGTCGCCCAACCTGGCAACATCGGTTTCGTGTCCCAGTCGGGCGCCATTTGCACGGCCATTCTGGACTGGGCGGAAAAGAACGACATCGGGTTTTCAGCGGTGGTATCTACCGGTATATCGGCCGATCTCGACTTTGGGGATTATCTCGATTACCTGGTCAGCGACCCGAAAACGAAGAGCATCCTGCTGTATATCGAGGGAATTTCGGATTCCCGGCGCTTCATGAGCAGTCTGCGTGCCGCGGCGCGCGTCAAGCCAGTCATTGCCTTGAAAGTGGGCCGTCACAAGTCGGGCGCAGCGGCGTCCATGTCGCACACCGGTGCGCTGGTTGGTTCTGACGAGACGTTCTCAGCCGCCCTGTCACGATCCGGTGTGTTGCGGGTTGAGAGCGTCAGCCAGCTTTTTGCTGCGGCCAAGGTGCTATCCTCTTCGCATTTCCGTCAGCCATCCGAGCGACTGGTAATCATCACCAATGGTGGTGGCCCCGGTGTGTTGGCCGCGGATCGTGCAACCGACCACGGTATCGAGCTGAGCACGCTGAGTGATGAAACCATTGAGAAACTGAACGAGGTACTGCCCGACGTCTGGTCGCACGCAAACCCGGTGGATATCATCGGTGATGCACCACCGGAACGGTATCGGCACGCGCTCGATATCTGTCTCGAAGACCCCGGTGTGGACGGCGCTATCGTGGTATTGACACCCCAGGCCATGACCGAGCCTACCCTGGTCGCCGAGGAATTGATCGCGGCGATCGAGAACAAGACCAAGCCGGTACTGACCTGCTGGATGGGTGGCACACAGGTGGAGGAAGGCCGGAAGCTGCTCAAGAGCGCCAAGATACCCGATTTCCCCATGGTCGAAAGCGCCGTGGATGCCTTTGCATTCATGGGCACCTACAACCGTAACCAGCGCTTGCTGCTACAGACCCCGGCCAAGCAGTCCAGCGAGCACGAGGCCCCGGACACGGAAGGTGCGCGGCTGATCATCGAAGGCGTGCTGACCGAACGGCGCAAGGTGCTGACCGAACCGGAGTCGATGGCCATACTGAACGCCTTCCAGATACCCGCCGCGCAAAACGCCGTGGCGCGGTCGGCCAACGAGGCCCTGATCATCGCCGAGTCCATCGGCTTTCCGGTCGCCATGAAGGTGTTGTCCAACGACATTTCGCACAAGTCGGACGCCGGTGGTGTCAGTTTGAATATCAATTCGGCCAACGAGGT
>JAPHTE010000078.1 GCA_026196445.1 Lysobacterales bacterium | reverse complement strand
TGATGAGCAACCCAGGTACCCTGTTCAGCCGTGAACGCATCCTGAGCAACGTGTGGGGCCTCAACATGGACCCGCTGACCAACGTAGTGGACGTTTATATCGGAAAGTTGCGCAAGAAAATCGACGCCGAGAATGCGGAGTCGTTCATCGAAACGGTACGTGGACTGGGTTACCGGCTCAGGGTTGCATGAGAGGACTTGTTGTTTATCCAGTTTGTGTTGTTGCGCCTTAACTGCTGTTCACAAAAGATTTAGTTTAAATTCATCTTCGTTTCAATATATATTCAGACACCGGGCGTAACATCATAGATGGTGGTTACCGGGCGCTTGTTCAGTTTACCCCTTGCTGACTCCCCTAAGCGAACCGGGACCCCTGCGAAAACCTGAACACCGGCTATTTGCTTTTGTCGGGTGGCGACGAAAACAGGTAGTCAGGTGGGAAGGTAGCCGGACACCGAGATATGAGAATGAAATCGGTGTTCAAAAGGAATTGAGACCGATTTGACAGAGGTCCAGGCGTCCGGCGGGAGTGAAAGTGTTATCACCGCTTCACAAGGATGCTGGGGCGGTGATTTATTCTTCGATGTCATAGCGCAGGTGGCTTTCTGAGAGCCGCGCTTCTGCGCTGTACCTGTTTTCATCAAATATGATGCTGGCGGGCGCCAGCTGTATCATCGTGGGTAGGGGCAGAACCTGCAATTCCAGCGTACCGGTAAAGAATTCTGGGTCATTCCCGCCAATGGCCTGTTCGACCTTGCTGCGCGTCAAACCGATTTTGCAATTGGCCAAAAGGTTTGGATTGGCTACAAACACAGCCCGCAACGGCGAAGGCCGGATGGTGGTGCTCAGGCCAAAACCCGACCAGTTCGCGGTCAGCCGGTCGCCACCTTCTTCGATGTCATTCAGCAAATTGTTGACCGACGGCGCCGCCAGCATGCGTGAGGTGTAAGGCGTGCCCCAGGCCGTGATACATTCGGCTAGCGGTTCGGCAACATCTGCTGGCTTGAATTCAAGCGTGCCGTCGAGTTGCAGATCCGGCTGCAGTGCGATATCCAGCTTCAAGGTTTCGAGGTTATCTCCTATCTGGAAATTCGAAAAGTTGGCCAGTAGTGTGCCGCTGACCTGTGCGCGGGTACTCACACGAGCCAGCACTTCATCTCCACCAAGGCTTTGCAAGCTGGCCTTGATCGCCTCGCAAGCGGAATCCTGGAAGCCCGATTCGATCTCACAACTGCGTAGTGTTTGCTCGGCCAGTTCATCGCATTCGCGTTTCAGGTTCTCGGCTTCTGCAATGCATGCGGCCCGTTCGGCGTCATAACGTGCATTCTGGCGTTTGCGGGAGGCTTCACACAGGGGGTCAGTGACCTCGCTTATGCAACGGTTGTTCAGGGGGTTACGGAACTGGCAGGTGGAGCAGTCGCGCGTGTCCCTGAGCCGCTTGCACTGGACGAGGTTTGCCTTGCACACAGGTGGCGGCGTGCATTCTCGCCGTTCGCAGATGACCTCGCTTACCGCCAGGGGTTGCAGGCTGGCTTCGAAGTGCAGGTTCTCCATGGCCGGGCCGGCAAAACTGGCAGCGAGATTAAGGTCGGACAAGGAGGCTTGTAAAACATCGGTCAAATATGGCCGTGATACCTCGACCAGTGCAATGTCGGGTTTGTCGGAACCGATGGAAAATCCGCTTGTCCTGGCCGTGAATTGCTCACGCAGCGCTGTGAAATTGCGACTGGCTTCGGCCGGCTCTGCGGGTACGAGCGCCAAATCCGGTTGCGGCGCGCGTATCGCCTGGGAATGCAGTATGCAGCCGGATTCCTTTTCTACCACCAAAACCTCCCAGCGGCTGGCACCTTCACCTGCCGAGCCCCTGCCAGACCAGGTTCTCCAACGGTATGACTCACCGACGGGTAGTTCTTCGACCGCCATCGGCCTCCCGTCGGCAAACCAGAAATGGATGATGGTCAGAGGTTGTTTTGCACCCGAAATTTCCGTGTAGAAATAGCTGATTTTTTTGCTGTCATCCAGATTGCTTGCGATACCGACGGGTTCGCGTGACTCCACATCATGTGTAAAACCGGCCCTCGAGACGGTGACATCAGCGGGGCAGGTGGACAAGTCCGGGATAAAAGTCATGTCCAGGGCCAGCGAAGTGGTACGTGATTCGATCAGCGTTGCACTGCCGGTCACCATGAACAGTCCGCGTAGTTGATGTGTTTGTTGAGCCACTGCGTCGGTGAAACCGGGCAAAGAGGCGCCGACGCTGACCTGGCCGAGTGGAACGACATCCAACGGGATCACGTTATGGCCCTTCTCGACCAATGCCTGTAAGACACCGGCCTTGAAGCCTTGCAATGTTTGCTGGACCAGTTCCGGTGTCGGCTCCACATAAACATCGTCGCCGAATTCGAAATTCCGGGTGTCGATTTCAAATTGGTGTACCAGGGGAAACCATTCAAGTTGCGCACCGCTGAATTCCACCAGGATCTCACCGGTCAGAGCGGCGGTGATGACGTTACCCTGTTCATCCTTGATGTCCAGAAGCGCATCGAGCACGATCGCCTGCTGGCCAAAATCAAGTTTGAGCTTGTGGAAAGCGAATGCCTCGCTAGCAGCCGCCTGGGCAAGTAAACGGCTCTCGAGCTGACGTGACAGCCAGCGGTTATCCAGCCTGACCAGGCTGTCGATGTGTTCCAGTGCTTGTAGTTTGTCCTGCGCATCGGCAATACGCTGGATTTGCAGTGAGGCTTTTTCACTGACCGGCCCGATGCCGGGCAGGACTGAACATCCCCCCAGCAGGTACAGTACTGCAATAAACAAGTTCAGGTTTCTTAACATTACTTGCAGACGCAATTCCTTTTGGTCCGTTTCCCTTATTCTATTCCATTATCCCCGCTTGGTGTATTTGAAGTATCGAGCCACTGTTGCAGGGCCTCTTTGGCATGAACATAACCTGCCTCGACAACCTGGTCGAATACCTTGACCCCGGTCAGGCCAAATTTTCTCACCGGTGGCTGTATTAACAAGTCAGCCTGTTTGCCGGATTCCCTGACCTGCGCCTGGGTGCCGATTTCTGTAGCCTTCAGGATCGTTGTACTCAGTGAGGGGACACGGTAACTTCGCAAAAATGGCAGTAAACGCCCGGCCATGATCGCCCACGGTGATGGAATGGACTGGTAGTCCACTTCATAAAACTTATGTGATGACAGGTCCACGGCAATGATTTTTCCGACTGGTTTACCCTGCATGATATCCACCGGCAGACTATTCAGCACGGAGCCGTCGATGCGCAGGCGCCGATCGATAACGGCCGGTGGCATCACACCGGGCAGAGCTGCGCTGGCCCGCAGTGCAGTTGCGAGTTTGCCATGCTCGTGTACCGCGAGTTCGCCACTGTCGAGGGTGCTGGAAACACAGAAAAAGGGGATTGGCATATCTTCGATCATGCCGTCCTGGCTGGCCCGGATCTCACGCTCCATGCGTTTACCGCTCAGCAGGGCGACGACTGGAAGCGTGTAATCACCAAATGGTTTGACCTTGACAAAACTGTGCCTCGCGATGCGGTTTACATCGGCAAACGGCCAGTCAGACGCCATCGGGGCGCCCAGGATGGCCCCGATACTGGCACCGCCGACCCAGTCAATTGGAACATCCAGCTCCTGTAGGGCCTGGTAAACCCCGAGGTGTGCAAAGCCACGTGCACCACCGGCTCCCAGCACCAGCCCCAACGCGTTGCCGGAAATAATGCGTGCAACCCGCGAAATATCGCCGTTCCGGTCCTGGCGCGCGTGCAAGTGGAAATCTGTTTGCCTGTGCTTCAACCATTCTGCAGTACCCGAGATAGCCTGGTTTGCTGGTGGTTGGAGCAGCACCAGCGCACGCCGGCCAGCGATAGAGATAGTGCCGTCAAGCAAACGCGTTTCCCAATCTGTTGGTGTGGGATCATCCTGTGCATCGGCGATAAAAACGACCAAGTCCGATTGCCGGACCGCAAACCGGGTCCAGCTGTTGTCGTCCGGCGGGCAATCATAGATCACGAAACGGTGGCTGGTCTCCCGCTCGTGTATCCAGTATTGCAATTCAGGATGTATGTTGTCCCGTTGGCTATCCGCCACTGTCCGCGGTGCCCCCAGGGCGCTCAAATTGTCCTGTGCAAGGTGCAGGAGACTGCCAAAACCGGCCAGCTCATCGGTAAGTTGCCTGCGGAAGTCCAGATATCGCTTTGATTCTTTCAGCGGCACCAGGGCGATGGTATTGAATTGCCGTGCAGCCGCTGACCCGGTTTGGCTTCGCTGCAGCAACCTGGCGACGTGAGCCGCGAGTTTCAGGGCCAGGGACGGGTTGTTGGCAGCAAGGTCTTCGAATAGCGTGCGTTCAATTCTGACCAGCAAGCTGTCGCGTATAGCACGGATTCCAGCGCTGCGTTTCTCACCGGTCAACAGGGCAACCTCACCGACGCTTTCACCCGGTAAAACTTCACCGAGCAGACGGTGTTTTCCATCACCCTCGGCCTCGATCAATACTTGCAGGCGCCCCCGTATCAACAGGTACAACGAATCGCCGTCATCGCCCTGGCGGAACAGCCATTCACCACCCGCAACTTCGCATACCGGGAAGCTGCCCAGCGTTTCGGCATCGAGGTGCGTGTCGAAATAATCCCTGACCGCCTGGCGAACTTGTGTGGCCATGTCACCCATTATGCATCGTTACCGCTATGGGTCAGGGACAGCCCCTCGAGGGTTTCGAGAATAACACCGATAGAATCAATGAAGCCGGCGAAGCGGGTCTCATCCTGGAGGTCAAATGGCTGGCCGTCCCTGCGGTTCAATAGCTGTGCCACGGCAAACACCCTTCCATCGCGAGCCTTGATCGGCAGGCACAGAATGGAACGGGTACGGTACCCGGTCTTGGCATCGACGTCCGCATTGAAGCGGTCATCCGCATAGGCGTCCGGGATATTGATCAATTCGCCACTGAGCGCTACGGCGCCCGCGATACCGCTTCCCAGCGGTATCCTGATCGGTTTTTCCGGATCAATATCCTGTGCAATTTTCAGCAGCAGGTGGTCACCCTTGACCAGGAACAACGACGAACGCTCCGCGTTGAGCAATTGGCCCAGCTTGTGGGTGAAGGCTGACAAGCCACGCGACAGTGTACCCTTGAAAGCTACGTCGTTGGCCAGCGCGGTCACCTCCAGAAAACGCTGGGACTCTTCGGTGATCTCCTGTAGCAAGGATTTAAAACCGCTCTCGTCGAGATCCCGAACGATCGTTCCTATCTCCTGCTTGCGGCGGTTCTCGGCCAGCATGTTCATCATGTGGCAATTGTTGGCGATGACCGAATCAGTGAAAGTGCTGAGCCTGCCGTCCTCGAGGTGCACGATGCGGTCCGCGATGTCCAGGATACGGTTGTCGTGCGTGACCAGCAGGATCGTCGTGCCATGCTCGCGGGCCAGGACTTTCATCCGCTCCACAACTTCGCGCCCGGATTGCTTGTCGAGTGACGCCGTTGGCTCGTCAGCCAGCAACATGGCGGGCTCCCCAACCAATGCACGGGCGATGGCGACACGCTGGCGTTGTCCGCCGGATAGTTGCTCCGGATGGTGGTGCAGGCGTTCGCCGAGGCCTACCGCATCGAGCATTTCCCGTGCGCGTTTGCTGAGCTCGCTGCGCTTGACGCGACCCGTTACCCGTGCACCCAGCTCGACATTCTGAATGGCGCTCAGCGCGTCGAGCAGGTTGTGTTGCTGGAAGATGAACCCGATCTGCTTGCGCACCTTTTCCAGCACTCCGGGTTTGGCGCCAGATAATTCCTGGCCCAGCACCTTTACACTGCCTTCCTGAGCCGAGCGCAACGCACCCACCAGTGTCAGCAAGGTGGTCTTACCGGAACCGGACGGACCGGTGACGATGACGATCTCGCCCTGGGGGATCTCGGTCGTGATATCAAACAGGATCTGCTTTCGCAGGGCGCCCTTGCCAAAGGCGTGGTTCAGGCCCTGGACGGAAATGGGTGCGCTGGAGCTCATCAGAAGACATCCGCCGGGTCAAGCCGGCGTACCTTGCGCACGGCCAGCAGTGCAGAGATCGCGCACATGGACAGTGTCATCAGGAACACCGTCAGGGCGCGATCACTGGTAATGTACAACGGCAAACTGGTAGCGGCGGCCGCCTTGCCCGACAGCCAATAAACCAGTGCCAAGCCCGGGAAATAACCCAGTACACCGAGGATGACAGCCTGTTGTATGACGATACCGGAGATAAAGCGATTGGGGTAGCCCAGTGCCCTTAGTGTCGCGTATTCATTGAGGTGTTCGGAGACATCGGCAAACAATATCTGGTAAACGATGATTGCACCCACCACGAAACCCATGATGGCGCCGAAGGCGAAAATGTAACCGATTGGTGTCGCGTTGTTCCAGTAGGTTTTTTCACGCTGGATAAACTCTGCCTTGGTCATCACCAGGATGTCCCTGGGCAGATATTGTTCCAGCCGTTCGCGCGTCGCCGGGGCGTCCATGCCTTGCTTGAGCCTGATCAGACCCAGCTCGATGTTGTTGCGACTGCGCTGAGGGAACAACCGTAACCAGTTGTCTTCGCTTGTCAGGATGCTGCCGTCGATACCGAACGAGGTGCCCATTTCAAACAGCCCAACGACCTTGACCTGGCGGTCGTTCAGCTCCGTGACCAACGGTTTGGCAGGATCAAATACTTCGCCTACCGGTCCAAATTCAGGACGTGAAGCGGCATCGAACAACACCACGTCCTGTTGTTTGAGCAATGCCCGGTACTCATCGAAACCCTTAGCCTCCAACAGCTCATCGGCAGGGTTGAAGCCTACGATGTTGATACCACGGTGCTCGTTGTTCCAGGGGTTTTTCCAGACACCGGGAAAGATATGCACAGGTGATACAGAATCCACGGCCTCGTCACCCAGTGCCTGGTAAAGACGCCGCTTGGAAAAGGGTTGTGGCCGGACAATAAACACGCTGTTGGTTGAAAACAGGGCGATGTCGTAATTCAGGCGTTCGTGGAAACGCACCGCACTTTCAAATAGTGCGGCCCGGAAACCGAGTTGCATCATGATCAGCAACACGGCAAACCCAATCCCCGCCAGCGCAACCACCAGGCGCAACGGGCGGTGGCGGAGTTGCAGCCAGCCGAGCGGGAGGGTCATGCTGCAACCTCAGGCATCGATAATGATTTCAACTTGCAGGTGTGTCAGTGTTGCAGCAGGTTCCGGGTCATCAAGCCGGATTTCGACTTCGATAATTCGCGCATCCTTGTGCGCGGCCGGGTCGGTACCCGTGACGTCCTGTTTTTGCACTTTAGGCCTGATCAGCTCGACCTTGCCCGTCAGGTCATGGGGTAGGGCGGCACTGCGGATTGTAGCGTTCTGGCCGATCTTGACACGCCGGATATCAGTTTCATAGACCTCGGCAATCGCATACATTTTGTCCACGCGGCCAAGCTCCAACAGACCGTCCGCGCCTACGAACTCACCCGGCCTGGCCAGGATGTCCAGTATCAGCCCATCGACCGGTGCCTTGATGTAGGCCCGCTCCAATTCTGACTGGGCCACCTGTACGCCAGCCTTTGTCACTTCGATTTCCGCCAGGGCGACCCGTGCATGCGCGCGTGCTGCTGTGCAGGAGGCGGCCGTGGCTTCGGCCTGGCCCAGGGCCATCTCTGTTTCTTCGTCCGAGGCCAGTTTCTGTTCCCGCAACTGTACCCGGCGGTCCGCTTCGCGTCGGGCGACGTCGGCCAACACGCAGGCTTCATCGGCCTGGGCGTTTGAAGCCTCGGCAGCCCGTATGGCGGTTTGGTGTTCGGCTGCGGCCTGGTTCTTGTGCGCCTCGAGGGTGGCAGCAGAATCAGTGACGCCCAGCAGGGTTCCGG
>JAPHTE010000185.1 GCA_026196445.1 Lysobacterales bacterium | reverse complement strand
GTGGTCATAGTCGCTGACGGCGTTGTAGTACTTCTCCAAATAACCGTGTTTCTTGACGTAGTCCACCGCCTCCAGGAAGGCGACGATCTTGCCGCCCGAACGCTTTTCCAGCGCCTTTGTCAGCGTGGATTTCCCCGCGGCGATGTTACCGGCGATTGAAATCAGGAAGCTGTCCATGATTATCCTTCTTATGTGCGGAACAAGGGTAAATTCTAGCCGATTTTTCTCATCAACAGGGCGACCTTTTTGGCACCATTTTGTGTTTCCAGCGTGCCCACCTGTTCGAAACGGAGCCGCCGGTGGAAGGACATTGAAACCGGGTTCTCCGGCACCAGGTTGACCTCGCAGCACAGGCATTCCGCCCAGTTGGCGGATTGGTACTCAAAGTCTTTATACATGGTTTCGGCGATCCCAAGACGGCGTGCGTGCGGGGCGACGGCGATTCGATCGATGTAGGCGAATCTTGCGTAGCGCTCGTTGAACCAGCGGTAGTTCAGGCTTGCGTAGTCAGCGCCGGGCTCCAGGCCGATCAGGACTGCAAGGATGTTGTCTTGATCATCACAGGCCACGCGGAAATACACCGCTATTGTCAGAAAATGTTGCATGTCGGCCCGCGTGATGCTGCCGACATGCGGGACCTCTGACTCGTTCAGGGCGAGTGTGGCGTTGAGGTCCTCGACATTTGCATCGCGTATGGAGAAATTCATGGTGGTGCAGTATGCACTCTTGACAAGCAGTAAGGAATACAATGGCACAGGATTTTGGCCGGTGGCGATATCAATACGCGGGACTTTCGGCACAGTATATAAAATAAACTTTTGTTAGAATGTGCTGTCATGTTCCGCAACAGACGCGGTTTCATCCAGGATCACCAGTAAGCATTTAAAGAGAGGGAACATCATTATGAGATTTAGATTTCTATTGAGCTTGGCAATGGTGACGTTGCTTGCGACTCAAAACGTGCTCGCGGACAAGATTCCGCTCGAAGACTTTATCAAGAAACCCCAGTTTGCTTCCTTGAGAATATCACCCGATGGCAAACAACTGGCAGTGCTGGCTCCGGTCCGTGACCGTATGAACGTGGTCATCATGAACCTGGATGACCTCAGGGCGCATAAACCACAGCCAAAGGCATTGACTGGTTATACTGACGAGGACGTATCCGGTTTCATGTGGGCCAATAACGAACGCATCCTGTATTTCATGGACAAGGACGGTAGTGAATCATTCGGTATCTTTGCGGTTAACACGGATGGCTCCATGGCCCGTGTGCTGGTGGAACCGCTGGGTATGCAGGTCAAGAAGGGCAAGGCGCGCGTACGTTATGCCAATGTACTCGACCGTTTGCCCGAAGAGGATGATTACATCCTGGTCGTGACCAACGAACGGCGCGCGTCCTACCCTGACGTTTACAAGATGAACATCTACAACTCGAAGGACAAGAAACTGGTCCAGCGGAACCCCGGCAATGTCAGTGGATGGTTCACCGATTGGGACGGCAAAGTAGTTGGCGCCAGCTACCAGGACGAAGACGAACTGGAGGCCGGTTTCATGCTGCTGAATGAGGAAACCGGTGAACTGGAGGAAGTTACACGCGTAGCCTGGGATGCACCCACCTTTACACCCGCGGGTCTCACCGGTGATGGTGACACCGGCTATGTCAGTTCAACCATCAATCCGGATGGAACGGAACGCGACAAGGCTGCGATCTTCCGTTACAACTTCAAGACCCGTACGTTTGGCGAGATGGTTTATGAGCATGACGTGGTGGACTGCTGCGGCCTGATCCAGAACCGCAAGAAACGTGACATGATCGGTGTCGCATACACGGTGGGTATTCCGGAACAGGTTTACTTCGATGAACACTGGAAGGAGATCATGAACGGTATCAACCAGGCCTTGCCGAATACCAGGAATGGCATCACCAGCATGGATGAGAACGAGACGGTCGGTATCGTGGCCGCCGCGACTTCGCAGCAGCCGACGCGCTATTACCTGTATGACTTCGAGGAGAACAAGCTCGAGTGGCTGGTGGATTCACGACCGTGGATCGATGCCGAGAAGATGGCTGAGATCAAGCCCATTCAATACAAGGCCCGTGACGGTCGCACCATCCACGGCTACCTGACCCTGCCGGTTGGCAGCGATGGCAAGAACCTGCCGCTGGTTATGAATCCACACGGCGGACCCTGGGCGCGTGATGGTTGGGGTTATAACTGGGAAACCCAGCTGCTCGCCAACCGTGGATACGCGGTCCTGCAGGTCAACTTCCGTGGTTCAACCGGATTTGGCCGCGATCACTTGCAGAGTTCCTGGAAGCAATGGGGCCGGGCCATGCAGGATGACATCACCGATGGCGTCTTGTGGGCGGCCGAGCAGGGAATCGTGGACAAGGATCGCGTCTGTATCTATGGTGGCAGTTATGGCGGTTACGCCACGATGGCGGGTCTGACATTTACACCTGATCTATACAAGTGCGGCATCAACTACGTGGGTGTGACCGATATCGCGTTGCTGTTCGAGACCGCGCCCGATGCATGGGGTGAACTCGAAACCATGAAGAAGATGGTCGGTGACCCCAAGACAGAGAAGGAATTTCTCGAGCAATGGTCACCCAGCAACCACGCCGACAAGATCAAGGTGCCGGTATTCATGGCCTATGGCCTGCAGGATCCGCGTGTCAATATCGAGCATGCCAAGGTCATGGAAAAAGGCCTGAAGAAGAACGGCGTGGAATATGAACTGATGGTCAAGAAGAACGAAGGCCACGGTTTCCGCAAGACGGAAAACCAGCGTGACTTCTACTCGAGGATGGTGAGTTTCCTATCCGAAAACCTCGGGCAAGGCGAATAGGTTCATCCATAGCTGGAGTATCAACTCGACAGGAGTTAAAAAAAGGCCGGCGTTTGCCGGCCTTTTTGTTTCTGGCAATTTACCCGTATGAGATAAGGCATGAAAAAGATATCAATCGGCTATTTCATCATCGCCAGCGCCATCGTTTGGGGCGCGGTGATCATCGCCTGCGCAAATGCGCTGGCGGGCACACCTTACAAGGATCAGGTGGTCCAG
>JAPHTE010000362.1 GCA_026196445.1 Lysobacterales bacterium | reverse complement strand
TGCTGAGGCATACCATCTTAGCAAAACAACAATCACTTCCCATGCTGTTACAATCGCTAAACGGTCGAGCACGTGACCTTCATCAGATTTGCGCGAGCAAGGAGGGCCTGAAATCACCATGAACCAAGCATTATTTGATCAGGCTGTTGCTGCAGTAAAGGCGTTGCCAGTAAAGCCTGACAACGATACGCTACTTCGGCTATATGCGCTCTTCAAACAAGGTTCCGTTGGGGACGTGACGGGTGAAAAACCCGGTTTCTTCGATTTTGTCGGGCTGGCCAAGTACGAGGCCTGGGAACGACTCAAGGGAACCTCCCGGGAAGACGCCCAGCGCCGGTATATCGATCTGGTAGGCGAACTCGGCGGCGACGTTGAGGGTTGAGTCCTGGTTGACTCTATATGACACGCCGTGACACAAGAGAACTGGTCCTGGCCACCAGCCTGGTGTTGTTCAACGAATTCGGCGAACCCAATGTCAGCACCAATCATATTGCCGACGAGGCTGACATCAGCCCCGGCAACCTTTATTACCACTTCCGCAGCAAGGACGATATCGTACTGGAGCTGTTCAAACGCTACTTGCTGCATAGTCAACCGCTACTTGAGTTCGAAGAGCACGAAGCACGTGAGGCAGAAGACCTGTGGTTACGATTACACCTCATTTTTGAAGTGATGGGACGGTTCCGGTTCCTGTTTCGTGACTTGACCGACCTGTATGCGCGTATCAAGAACCTGCGACATGCCTTCAATGGCTTGCTCGCGCGGCAACGCAAAACACTGTTGGCGCTGATAATTGGGCTGAAAAAAAATCACGTGATGCGAATTGGAGACCGTGAAGCCGGGTTACTGGCCGATAATATGCTGTTGCTGATGACCTATTGGATTCCATTTGCCGAGGTTCGTGGTGACCCGGGACTGGCGGATGGCAAGGTGCTTTCCGAGTCCGTTGCGCGGGTCCTGTACCTGGTGTTGCCCTACCTCAGGGAACCCGAAGCCAGCCAGGTAAAGACGCTGGCGAATACATACCGGGAACTGTAGGTCCATCCCTGCACATAAAAAAGGGCCGGTATCGCTACCGGCCCGAAACTCCCGTGTTGGGAGGGGCTTAACTATTTAGCAGCCGCTTTACTTGCTGTTTTCTTTGCTGCTTTCTTGCGTGGTTTTGCAGCCGGCTTGCCTATCTCGCTAACCTGCTTGGACAGGATCGCAACGCGTTCGGACAGCTTGTTGACGTCTGAAGCGGTCGGCACACCGAGTTGGGCAAGGACCCTGGCAACACGGTCTTCAAAAACGTTTTCCAGCTTGTCCCAGTTGTCTGCCGCCTGTTGACGAACCGCACCGACTCTCGACTCCACTTCACCCTTGATGTCACCAACAGCTGTTTCTGCGACTTCACGGGTCTTTTTCTCGAGTTTCGCGCCTTCCGACACCAGGTCCTTGAACAACTTGTTACCCTGTTCGATCATCTTGCCGCTTTCGGCCTGGGCAATGGAAAATGCACCCAATCCAGCGAGCCAGATGTCACGTGCTGATTCGATTACGGGCGCCGCGTAATCAGCGACGGCGGGTTTTGCCTGGGTTTTCTTCGCAACCTTCTTCTTGAGTACTTTCTTCTTGGTGGTTTTAGCTGCCATTTCCGGCCTCCGGCTCTTGTGAGCGTTAATCGATGTTGGCCGTATGTTAGGTTAAAAAATTAGAGTAAACACACTAACTCGAACACTACTCCAGTCGAAACGAACTCTGCACTTGCACTGGTAATCACTGATGACTGCGCAGCATTTATGGAATTTGATACCGGGTCAGATTGATAAACGGTGTTCGTGTGATAGGCTCAACGGTATCGTCAACCCGAGAGAATCCATGCCGATGTCACACTGGAACCGCTTTCCCCATGAGAATTCCAACTTCATCTACGACGGTGACTGCTTGTTGGATGCCTGGCCACGATTACACGCCGGTGACCAGGTGGAATTTCCGGACGTGCACTGGGTACAACAATGCCTGGAGTTGGCACCGGAGACCGCCCCGGAACCATTCGACGGCGATGTCGAGGCGCTGGCGGCCACTATCCAGGACGCCTGGCGCGCTTTTCATGCCGGCGACTTCGAACATGCTGTGTCACTGGCCGGCCAGTGCGGCCACCTGGCCCACGCACCGTCCAACAAGGCAGCTGGTATCTATGCGACCTATCTGGAGACCGACGATACTGCGCGCCAGGCCTGTTTTTTGTCCGCTGCGGAG
>JAPHTE010000067.1 GCA_026196445.1 Lysobacterales bacterium | reverse complement strand
GTCAGCTTGGGAAGCTGAAGTTCTACCATTGAACTACACCCGCCTTATTGGTGCATGGATCAATTTTACGTCTTTCAAGCGCGGAGTAAAGTACCAGGTTAAACCGGTTTCAACTTCCTTGCTCCTGTTGCCTGGTTTTTGTGTCGTGGGCCTGTTCACCGCTGATACCCTGACGTAACTTGTTTATGATCGACGTCATGTGCTGTGGAGAATGCGTGCGCTTGGCGAAAAGCACGTAAAACGACGGCACGACAAAAAGTGTCAGCACGGCAGAAATCGCAACGCCAAAAACAACGACGATCCCGATCGGCTGCCTGGATTCGGCACCCGCGCCGCTTGCCAGCAATAGTGGCATCGCACCAAACGTGGTGGCCGCGCTGGTCATCAGGATGGGGCGCAAACGCACACTCGCCGCCTGGATGACTGCTTCACTGAACTCGATTCCCCTGTCTCTCAACTGGTTGGCAAACTCTACGATCAGGACCCCGTTCTTGGCGGATAATCCCACCAGAAGGATTACGCCGATCTGGCTGAAGACGTTGACCGAGCTGCCGTAAACCGTCAGGCCCAGGACCGCGCCCATCAGCGCCAGTGGCACTGCAACCATGATGATCATCGGGTTGATGAAACTCTCGAACTGGGCTGCCAGCACCAGGAATACGATCAGTAACGCCATCCCGAACGTCAGGTACAGGGAACTGCCGGAATCGAGGAACTCCTTGCTTTCACCATCCCATCCGATGCGCGCACTCGACGGCAGGGTTTTGGTTGCAACTTCATATAGTTTTTCGATGGCCTCACCCAGCTTGACGCCTTCAGCCAATCCCGCCTGCAGGGTGATGGAGCGCATCCGGTCATGGCGGCGCAACTCCGGCGGGCCCGCAAATTCAGAAATTTGCACCAGGTTTGACAACGGCACCAACGTGTTGGTCAGTGAAGAGCGGACATACAGGTTGCTGAGATCATCGGTGGACGAGCGTGCCTCGTCCTCACCCATCAGGACCACGTTGTATTCGCGTCCCCGGTCGATGTAGGTGGTAACAATTCTCGAACCCAGCATCGTTTCCAGCGTGCGGCCTACATTGGACAGTGAAACCCCCAGTGTGGCAGCGCGGTCCCGGTCGACGCTGATACGCATCTGTGGTTTGGTTTCCTGGAAGTCGCTGTCGATCTGGGTCAGCTCCGGCATAGCCTCCATGGCGAGCAGCATCTTGTCACGCCAAAGCTTGAGCTGTTCGTAATCCGGCCCGCCCATTACCAGCTCCAGCGGGCTTCCGTCACTGCGTATACCCAGGGCGCTCGGTGTACGGGCAAAAATGCGCGCTTCGGGGATATTACCGGCTTGCTGCATCACCCAGGCGGCGATTTCCGAATCGCGCTGCGTGCGTTCGTCCCAGTGTTGCAGCAGTACGATTATCATCGCGCTGTTGACCGCAGAGTTGCCCCAACCGCCGGGCAGGCGTGTCAGGAACCGTTTGATCGGTTTGCCTTCACCGGTTTCGGTCAGGATGATGCGCTCCATTTCCTGGGTGCTGCGATCGGTGTATTCCAAAGTCGCGCCCTCGGGCGCCCTCAGCGAGATAAAAAACGCACCCCGGTCCTCCTTGGGTGCGTACTCAGCCGGCAATCGATTGAGCTGGAACACCGTGCCCGACGTAATCAATAAGACGGCCAGCATGACCAGCCATGGCCAATTGATGATGCGCGACAGTGCTTGCCTGTAATACCCTGACAGGTAGACAAAAAGCCGGTCTATCAGGCCAGCAGGCCCTCGCCTCAGCTTGGTGCCTTTCAACAGTTTGGAACTCAGCATCGGGGTCAGCGTCAGCGCCACCAGGCTGGAAAAGAGCACCGCCGCAGCCAGGGTGATGCCAAATTCACGGAACAGGCGGCCGATGTCTCCCTCGATGAAAGACAACGGAACGAAAACGGCGACCAGCACCAGGGTCGTGGCGATGACCGCGAAGCCGATTTCGTTGGAGCCATCGATAGCTGCCAGCAACGGTTTCTGGCCCGACTCGATGCGCCGGTAAATGTTTTCAAGCACCACGATTGCATCGTCGACCACCAGGCCGATGGCCAACACCAGCCCCAGCAACGTCAACACGTTGATGGTGTAGCCCATCGCGCCCATCACGATAAAGGTCGCGATCACCGATACGGGCACCACGACGGCTGGAATCAGGGTGGCGACCAGGGAGCCCAGGAACAGGTAGATGATCACCAGTACCAGGCAGATCGCCACGGCCAGGGCCTTGTAGACCTCGTTCATCGACGCCTCGATGAATTCGGCCCGGTCATAATTGATGGTCAGGGTCATGCCCTCTGGTAATTCGGGCGCCATGGCCGCCATCTCCCCGCGCACGGCACGCGATACCATGACACTGTTGGCCTTGGATAACTGCGAAACCGCCAGCGAAACGGCGGGTACGGCATTCGCACGCGCCTGGCTACGCTCATTTTCAGCCCCGACATTGACTTCGGCCACTTCACCGAGCCTGACAGCCTGCCCATCGGCCCCGCGGCCGATCACCAGTTTTTTGAAATCCTTTTCAGTATTGAAACCGGTGTCCGTGCGCAAGGTGAATTCACGCGTCTTTGATTCCAGGCGCCCGGCCGGCAACTCGACATTTTCCGAGCGCAGCGCGGACTCGACATCGGCCACCGTCAGGCCCCGTGCTGCCAGCGCTTCTCGGCTGAGCCAGATGCGCATCGCGTATTTGCGTGCACCTGAAATACGTACGCGGGCGACACCGGGGACGGTGGACAGGCGGTCAACCAGGTAACGATCGGCAAAATCGGTGATCTCGAGACCGCTCATGCGGTCGGAAGTCAGGTTCAGGTACATGATGGCCCGCGTGGTGTTGTCCTCCTTGGCGATCTCGGGCGGATCCGCTTCCTGCGGTAACTGGTCCAACACCCTTGAGACGCGGTCCCGAATATCGTTGGCTGCGGCTTCAACGTCGCGGTCGAGGCTGAACTCCACGCGGATATCCGAGCGTTCATCGCGGCTTTCGGAGGTCAGCTTCTCGATCCCTTCGATGCCTGCAACCTGGTCTTCGATCACCTGCGTGACCTTGGTTTCCACGACCTGGGCGGAGGCGCCCCGGTAGCTCGTTTCAATGGAGACGACCGGGGAATCCGTGTCCGGGTACTGGCGCACCGGCAAACCCATCATGGAAGCCAGGCCAAGGATGATCAGCAGCATCGAAATGACACTGGCAAAAACCGGCCTGCGAACTGAATAATCTGAAATGATCACGGTTCTGTTTTGGCCGGCGTGAGTATTCTTACGGTTTGTCCGTCACGTGCTTTTTGCGTGCCATCGACGATGACACGTTCACCGGCAGCCAGGCCATCGAGGATTTCCACCTCGCCCGGCCTGCGCCTGCCAATATTTACCTCACGCCGCTCGACGCGTTGGTTGTCATCGACGACGAAAACGTACTGGGTGCTGCGTTCCGGTATCAGGGCCCGTTCCGGAATCATGAGAGCCTCGACGCTCTCCTTCAACAGGGTGACGGTCAGGAACATACCGGGGCGCAAGCGGCCGTCCTCGTTCGGCATGACCGAGCGTACACGCACGGTGCGGCTGACCGGGTCAACCCGGGTATCGATACTCGCCACAACACCCGTGAATTCATGGTCCGGCCAGGCCGCGCTGCGTGCCCTGACCGTGAGCCCGGGTGACAGTCGCGAAAGGTAAACCTCGGGCAGATCAAAATCGACCTTGATGGTATCGGTGTCGTCCAGCGTGGTAATGACCGTGTTGGGCCCCACCAGGCTGCCGAGCGATACCCGCCGGAGGCCTATTCTGCCGGCAAACGGTGCCCTGACGATCGTTTCGGCCATACGCGATTCGGCCACCGAGACCATCGCTTGGTCGGCAATTTTTTCGGCTTCGTCCTGCAGCAGTTGTGACTTGGCAACCACGTTGCTCTCAAACAGTTCCCTGGAGCGCTGGTAACTTGCGTCTGAATCCACCAGCGCCGCCTTGGCAGCGGCAAGATCGGCCACCTGCTCGAGGTTGTCCAGTTTAATCAACACGTCGCCCGCAGCCACCGATTGGCCTTCTTCAAATAGGATTTCCGTGACGGTTGCGGTTATTTTGGGCCGTATATCGATGGATTCGTTGGCCCGCGCATTGCCGAGGGCCTCGGCCGCGAGCGGGAAAGATTTTATCTCCGCCGTTACCGTTACGACTCCGGGGGCAGTCTCGCCTCCAGGGGCGCAAAATCCCGCGTTGCTCGTGAGCAGGAGCGCCAGCGTGGCTACCAAATTAAAGGTCGTTCTCATTTTTACCGGATTCCGTCGATCATCGTGAATCAGTTTAGTCACTTCCTGCCGAAAGTGGTATCCAATCTTTTTCAAAACCGGTTAAAACGCGCCTAGCAGGCGCCCATGGACGTGGGAACTTTGCAGCTGGCGGAACCGGGCCAATTGTTACCCGGTGAGCAGGCCCTGTACATGCACGCGGCTGGCGCTCGCCAGGGCTTGCAGGTCATAACCCCCTTCGAGTACGGATGCTACGCGGCCTTCACAACAGTCGACTGCCAGGTCACAAATTTCACCGGTGATCCAGCGGTAATCGTCGTCCTCCAGTTCCAGCTGGGCCAAGGGGTCGCGCACGTGGGCGTCAAAGCCGGCTGAGATCAGCACCAGGTCAGGTGAAAAGCCGTGTACGGCTGGCAGGCCAAACCTGGTCCAGGCCCTGCGGAACTCGGTGCTGCCATCACCCGGCGCCAGCGGCAGGTTCAGGATATTGCCACAGCCGGTCTCATCGATACTGCCGGTGCCCGGGTACAAGGGATGCTGGTGGCTGGACACGAACATCACATCCGGGTTCTGTTCGAATATGGCCTGCGTGCCATTGCCGTGGTGCACGTCGAAATCAATGATCGCAACCCGTTCTATACCCGGGTGCTCCAGCGCATGCATGGCGCCGATGGCCACGTTGTTGAGCAAACAGAAGCCCATCGCTGTTTCGGGTTCTGCGTGGTGGCCGGGCGGGCGAACAGCGCAGAATGCCCTCAATGCCTGGCCGGTGAGAATCTGGTCAATCGCAAAGCACAGGCCACCACTGGCGCGCAAAGCGGCCTGGACCGAGCCTTGATTCATAAAGGTGTCCCAATCCAGCGCCACCCGGCCTTCATCGGGCTCATTGGCCTGCAGCATGGCCCAGTATTCGTCCGGGTGCACGCGCCCGATCTGATCCGGCGTGGCCAGCGGTGCAGGCAGTACCTGTAAGCGGGCGAGGTCTTCCAGGCCACCCATGACAGCTTTCAGACGCTGTACGGATTCGGGTTGTTCGGGCCCGGGATCGTGACGCAGGCAGTCGTCATGGTGAATGATGATTGTGTTCATGGCTCAATTCTAAAACAACGGCAGGTTCGATGTTTCCTTAACCTCCTCCATGACCACGTAGCTGCGTGAACCGTTGACGCCGGGCAGCGACAGGATCTTGTCACCGAGCAGTACCCGGTAGGCCTTCATGTCCTTGACCCGGGCCTTGATCAGGTAATCGAAGTTGCCCGAGACCAGGTGGCAGTCCATGATTTCGGGAAGACGCCGGGCTTCCTCGCTGAAACGTTTAAAAGCATCGGGCGAGGTGTGGGACAGGTCGATCTCGACAAAAACCAGCAGGCTAGCGTCGACCAGGTCCGGGTCAAGGATGGCAGTATAGCCACGGATATACCCCTGCCGTTCGAGCCGCTTGACCCGTTCGATGCACGGCGTGGGTGTCAGGTTGACCTTGCGTGCGAGCTGGACGTTTGAAATCCGCCCGTCGGCCTGCAGGCACTCGAGTATGCGCCGGTCCGTACGGTCAAGAACCCTGTGTGACCTTGGTTTTTTGCTCATTATTTACGCCATAAAATAGAATTAAAATAGAATTAAACACTATCTAATATAAATCAATAGAGAATAAAACTGCTTAAATACCTATAAAATAGTTATATCACAATGTTGAGAGGTGTGTCATGAGAATTGGTGTCCCAAAAGAAATCAAGAACAATGAATTTCGTGTAGGCCTGGTGCCAGCATCCGTCCGCGAGCTGATTGCCCACGGTCACGAAGTGTTTGTCGAAACCAGCGCCGGCATGGGTATCGGAGTGACGGATGAAGAATACGTAGCGGTCGGTGCCCAGATACTGGCAGATGCGCCAAGTGTATTTGACACCGCCGAGATGGTCGTCAAGGTCAAGGAACCGCAGGCGGTTGAACGCGCGATGCTGCGCCCCGACCACACTTTGTTTACCTACCTTCACCTGGCGCCCGACGCCCCGCAAACGGAAGACCTGGTAAAAAGCGGCGCAACC
>JAPHTE010000066.1 GCA_026196445.1 Lysobacterales bacterium | reverse complement strand
GTGTCACGGCTGTCGTCATCCTCCAGTATCGGCACGGTGTCGGTCAGGGCCTTTCGCAGTTCGGATTCGAGGCTACTGATATCGGCGCCACAGGCGCTCAAAACTGACAGTGCGGAGCTGTTATCCAGCAGGGCCAGCAACAGGTGTTCGACGGTCAGGAATTCATGCCGGGCGGTGCGGGCCTCCTGGTAAGCCTGGCTGATGGATACTTCCAGTTCTTTGCTGAACATCAGGAATCAGGCCTTTTCCATGGTGCATTTGAGCGGGTGCTCATTGCGGCGTGAATATTCGTTGACCTGTGCGACCTTGGTTTCTGCGATTTCGAAAGTAAAGACGCCACACACGCCTTTGCCCCTGGTGTGCACGTGCAGCATGATCTGCGTGGCGCGGTCGTACCCCAGCGTAAAGAAGGTCTGCAGTACATCGACCACGAAATCCATCGGAGTGAAATCATCGTTTAGCAAGACGACCTTGTACATCGGCGGTGGTTTGACCTCCGGCCGGGTTTCCTCGAGCGCAATACCGCGGTCGTGTTGTGATTCAAATTCATTACTCATACATCTATTTTATTACATTCTACGCCTGTGGTGCATCGGGTTATGCAGGTACACCCTACTTTATACAGACCGGCAAACAGCAATTGACGTTCAACAATTTGACCCCACGTATAGGGTCATGGAAAAAGCGCCGGGAAAAATCATGGTAGCCATGTCGGGCGGCGTTGATTCATCCGTCTCCGCTCTGCTCCTGCAACAGCAGGGCCATAATATCGCCGGTATGTTCATGAAGAACTGGGAAGAGGACGACCGCTTTGGCGAGTGCTGCGCAGCCGAGGATGCGGATGATGCGAGGGCGGTCGCCGCTTTACTGGGCATCGACTTGTACACGCGTAATTTTGCCGCCGAATACTGGGAAAACGTATTCGAGGAATTCCTGGATGAATACCGGGCAGGCAGAACACCCAACCCCGACATCCTGTGCAACCGCGAGATCAAGTTCAAGACTTTCCTCGAGCACGCCGAGGCTCTCGGTGCTGAGAAAATCGCCACTGGTCATTACGTGCGCAGTGATTGCGTTGATGGCAAACACCGCCTGCTGCGTGGTCTGGACCACAACAAGGACCAGAGCTACTTCCTCTACGCGGTCGGTCATCAACAATTGGCCCGGACCCTGTTCCCGGTCGGCGAACTGGAAAAACCCCGCGTACGCGAACTGGCGGAAAGGGCTGGATTGGACGTGTTCGACAAGAAGGACAGCACCGGTATCTGTTTTATCGGTGAGCGGAATTTCACGAAATTCCTGGCAGAATATTTACCCGCCCAACCCGGTGAAATCCGTACCCCGGACGAACAGGTCATCGGGCAGCACAACGGCCTGATGTACCACACCCTGGGCCAGCGCCAGGGACTTGGAATTGGCGGTGTCAGGGGTTATCCGGAAGCCCCCTGGTACGTGCTGCACAAGGACCTGGCCAATAACGTGCTGTACGTTGGCCAGGGGCATGAACACCCCTGGATGCTTTCAGATACGCTCATTGCCAGCCAGTTAGCCTGGGTTTCCGGGGAACCCCCCGTCATTGGCAGTAAATTGACCGCCAAGATCAGGTACCGGCAGCAGGACCAGGCAGTACGGTTAGAGAGGATGGATGAGCAAACGATGCAGTTGAGTTTCGAAGAGCCACAACGCGCCGTCACCCCCGGTCAATCCGTGGTGCTGTACGATGGTGACGTCTGCCTGGGCGGCGGTATTATCGAGACAATGAACACCCCACCGATGAGTATGGAATTTAAATGAAAGAACGCACAATGGCATTGGCCGGTATTTTCCAGGCGACCGAACTGGTCCGGCAGGCTGCCAACCACGGCACCTGGTCCGGTTATGCGGCGGATACCTGCCTGGACAGCCTGCTGGCTATCGATGCAGATTCGGTAGAGGAGATTTACGGCAGTACCGACAGCTTGCGCCTGGGCGCAGAAACCCTCGTGTCGGTGCTGCAGGGTGAACGCCGTTACATGGAAAGCCTGGGTTACGCGGTATCGATCATGCAGCTCGAAAACAATTTCCGCCGCAAATCATCAATGCAGTCGGAAATCGGCGCCGAGTTGCAATCCATTACCACCATTGACGATGGTCTCGAGTTACACGAGATTAAAGACCTGCAAGCGGAGAAAATCGCCGGTCTTTATACCCGCACGATCAGTACACTTTCACCACGCATCGTGGTTAACGGCAGACCACAGTTTCTGCAGGTGGAGCGCACGGTCAACTGGATACGAACGCTGCTGTTTGCGGGTTTACGCTCTGCAGTGTTGTGGCGGCAGATGGGCGGTGGACGGTTCAGCCTGATGTTCGGCCGCAAGAAAATGCTTGAGCAGGCGCGCACCCTGCTGCCTGGCCAAACACCCTGATTTACGCGTAGGGCTTGGGAAATCACCTGTCATTGGGTGATAATAAATGGTTAGGGCCTGTTCACACTAATTGGATTGTCACTGTTGTGATTAAAAAAGCGCCAATCCAGGCGCGAGGAGCGAGTTTAGTGGTTCTAAATGAGCGACGAGCAACGACGAGTGGCGC
>JAPHTE010000109.1 GCA_026196445.1 Lysobacterales bacterium | reverse complement strand
CAAGGACTGGGTGCTGCGCTCACGTATCGAACTGGTCAAGAACGAGCATTACTGGGATGCCGAAAATGTCATCCTGGAACAGGTCAACTATTACCCCTACACGGACCAGTCCACTGCCCTGAAGCAGTTTCGTGCTGAAAAGCTGCACTGGACCGACGGTGTGCCTGCCAACCAGTTTATCTGGTTGCAAAAACACTACCCCGATGAACTGGTCATCAGTCCCTGGCTGGGGTCCTATTATTTTGGTTTCAACCTGGAACGTGAGCCGTTTATCGATTCCCCTGATTTGCGCCTGGCGTTGGTATTGGCGCTGGACCGTGACCTGATCACCAACCGGATAACCCAGTTTGGCGAACTGCCGTCTTATAACCTCGTGCCGCCGGGCATCCTGGACTATGTCTCCCCGCTGCCGGAATGGGCGGAATGGACCCAGGTCAAGCGCAACTTCGAGGCCAGGCGGCTGTATGCAGCTGCGGGCTATTCGGAAGAAAATCCCTTGCGTTTTGAAATCCGTTACAGCACCGGCCAAAACAACAAGAAGATGGCCCTGGCGGTGGCATCGCTTTGGAAGCAGGTGCTCGGCGCGCAGGCAACACTGCTCAATGAGGAGACCAAGGTATTCCTGCAGAACCGCAGACAAAAGGTCCTGACCCAGGTGTTCAGGGCTGGCTGGATCGGTGATTACGCGGACGCCTACAGTTTTTTAAACCTGTTCCGCACCGGCAACAGGCACAATGACTTCGGCTATTCCAACCCCATGTACGATTCCCTGCTGGATGAGATCGCGGCCGAACGCATCCCCTCCAGACGCCGGCGCCTGATGTACGAAGCCGAACGGATTTTGCAGGCTGATCTACCATTTATACCGGTTTACACATACGTCAAAAAACGCATGGTCAGCCCGCGCCTGAAAGGCTGGCAAAGCAATGTTCTGGATCATCACTACAGCAAGGACATGTTCCTGTTGAAAACCATCGATGAACTGGAATCAGCCAGGCAACAGGTGCCCGCAGCAGCAGCACCTGCCGGGGGTAAAGCCGCTGTGGGTACAGGACCCCCGCTTGAAGAAGGTGCGCCTCCCAAGGACAATGAGACAGAATCGGCGCAAGCCCAGGACATCGAAGGAACAGGCGACTGATGCAGGATTCGGGAATGGCAAAACACTCCCTGCGACGTCTGCTGGGATTGATACCAACGCTTTTACTGCTGCTTACAGTGGCATTTTTTCTTATCCGCGTGGCACCGGGCGGACCGTTTGATGCCGAGAAGGCCCTGCCACCGGAAATCCAGGCTAATCTGAACGCCAAGTACCACCTCGATGAGTCTTTGCTGCAGCAATATTTCCGCTATCTCGGCCAGGTGGTCTCGCTCGATTTTGGTCCGTCTTACCAATACAAGGACTGGACCGTCAACGAATTGATCGCGCAAGGGTTTCCGGTTTCACTGACCGTCGGTTTAACGGCCATTGTACTGGCATTTTTTGTCGGCACCATGTTGGGCATTGCCGCTGCGCTCAGGCAAAACTCGACCGTGGATTACTCGTTAATGGGCTTTGCCATGCTGGGTATATCCATCCCGAATTTCGTCATCGCACCAATCCTGATCCTGTTGTTGGCCGTGTACGCAGGCTGGTTGCCGGCCGGTGGCTGGGATTGGGGTGTACCGAGCATGGTCCTGCCGATCGTGACCCTGGCGTTACCGGCCATCGCTTATATTGCACGCATAACACGTGGCAGCATGATCGAGGTGCTGCACAGCAATTTTATCCGCACCGCGCGCGCCAAGGGTCTCTCCGAAAGTATCGTCATCCGCAGACACGCCCTGCGCCCGGCATTGTTGCCCGTGATTTCATACCTCGGCCCGGCGATTGCCGGCATGATCTCCGGTTCAGTGGTTATCGAACGCATATTCTCCATCCCCGGTCTTGGCAGTTATTTTGTCCAGGGGGCACTGAACCGGGATTACACCCTGGTAATGGGTGTGGTCATTTTTTACGGGGTGCTGATACTGGTCCTCAATTTCCTGGTGGACCTGCTTTACGCCTGGCTGAACCCGAAGATCCGCTATGACCAAAAACGCTGAACAACAATTGGTCGATCCTTTCGAAGCGGCGTTGGGTGTCAGCGACGTCAAGGGCCGCTCGCCTTGGGAAGATGCCTGGCACCGCTTGTTGAAAAACCGGGCGGCCGTTTACAGCGCTTTCATCATGGGTTTCATGGTGCTGTTGGTTGTATTCGGGCCGATGCTGATCTCGTGGGAATCGGATTTTACCGACTGGGATTACACATCAAGCCCGCCGAGCCTGGAGAGTGGTCATTGGTTCGGTACCGATGCGGTGGGCCGGGACATCCTGGTGCGCACCCTTGAAGGCGGCCGGATTTCGTTGCTGGTGGGTTTGGTAGCCACCATTGTCAGCCTGGTGATCGGTGTCAGTTATGGTGCCACTGCGGGTTACTTCGGGGGCACAGCGGACCGCATGATGATGCGCGTGGTAGATATCATCTACGCCCTGCCGTTCATGTTTCTCATGATCTTGCTGATGGTCGTGTTTGGACGGCATATCCTGCTGATATTCGTCGCCATCGGCGCGGTCAACTGGCTGGACATGGCGCGTATCGTGCGTGGTCAGACCTTGAGCCTTAAAAATACGGAATTTGTCGAAGCCGCGCGAGCCTGTGGTGTGCAGGACTGGGCCATTATCAGGCGGCACATCGTGCCCAACCTGCTGGGTGTGGTCATTGTGTATGTCACCCTGACCATACCACAGGTGATCCTGATCGAGTCGTTCCTCAGCTTCCTCGGCCTCGGCGTGCAGGAGCCCATGAGCTCCTGGGGGGCGCTGGTCAGTGACGGGGCGCAGGACATGGAATCTGCGCCGTGGACACTGATCGTTCCGTCTGTGTTCCTGACCGTGACATTGTATTGTTTCAACTATATCGGCGACGGCCTGCGTGACGCGCTTGATCCCAAGGATCGCCTGTAATGAAATCCAGCACGAAATCACAGGCGCCGCTGCTGGAAATCAAGGACCTGAATGTCGGTTTTGACACACCGGAAGGTGAAGTCCATGCGGTCAACAACCTCAATTTTTCAATCAAGGCCGGCGACACGCTGGCTATCGTGGGTGAATCGGGTGCAGGTAAGACCCAGACGGTGATGGCGGCGCTGGGTTTGCTGGCTGAGAATGGCCACGCCAGCGGGCAAGCGATCTTCAAGGGTAACGACCTGTTGCAGATGAGTGCGGCCGAGCTGAATCGCCACCGGGGCCGTGAAATCGCGATGATATTCCAGGATCCGATGACGTCTTTAAACCCCTACTTGCGTATCGACAAGCAGATGATCGAAGTAGTGATGCATCACCAGGGCCTGAACAAGAACCAGGCCAGGGAACACGCCGTTGAAATGCTGCGCGCGGTGCGCATACCCGACCCGGAACGGCGTATTCGCCAGTACCCGCACGAATTCTCCGGTGGTATGCGGCAGAGGGTCATCGTCGCAATGGGTCTTTTGTGTGAACCGGATTTGTTGATCGCCGATGAACCCACCACGGCACTGGACGTGACTGTGCAAGGGCAGATCAGCCACCTGATGGGCGCACTGCGGGATAACTCGAATACGGCAATCATCCTGATCAGCCATAACCTCGGCGTGGTGGCCGGTCTGTGCGAACGGGTGCTGGTCATGTACGCGGGCGAGGCAGTGGAATGCGGTTCGGTTGAGCAGGTTTATTACGATCCCAGGCACCCTTACACCAGGGGCCTGCTGGAATCCGTGCCGCGCCTGGACCGACCGGAAGAACAGGGTCTGAATTCGATTCCCGGTAATCCGCCCAACCTGTTGACCCTGCCGGCAGGCTGCAAATTCCGTGACCGCTGCCCCGAGGCGTCTGATGCGTGCAGGGAGAAACCACCAATGCAACTCGACGATCAACGCCACGCCTGGCGCTGCATACTGGGTGGGGATACATGAACGACCGGGTATTGAGGGTGCAGGACCTCGGCGTGCATTTTAAAGTGCGTGAGGGTGGCTTGGTGCGGCCCAAAACACTCACGCTGAAAGCCGTCGACAGTGTGAGTTTTGACCTGGCTGCCGGCGAAACACTGGGGATCGTAGGCGAATCCGGTTGTGGCAAGTCGACCCTGGCGCGCGCCATGCTGGCGCTGGTTAAACCCACCCACGGCCGGGTTCTGTGGCTCGGTGAAGACCTGAACAAGCTGGACGAAGAGGCCTTACGGAAAAAACGTCAGGACATGCAGATCGTGTTCCAGGATCCATTGGCCGCCCTGAACCCGCGCATGACGGTGCGTGACATTATCGCCGAGCCGCT
>JAPHTE010000318.1 GCA_026196445.1 Lysobacterales bacterium | reverse complement strand
TACATCCACGACCAGCAAACACTGAGCAGCAATTGCGCGGCCCACCAGGCCAGGGCGGCGACAGCGAGGCCACGCATGGTTTCCCAGATCATCCACGCGGACACCGCCATCAGCACGTAAACCACCGCCCACACCGGGGCCATCAAAAAGGCCGGCGGGTTCCAGGCAGGCTGCTGCATGATCGGGTACCACTCGCCACCCGTGAACTGGCCGCCCGCTACCACAGCGATCATGACAAGTAACAGAAACAGGCCAAGGGAGAGCATGCTGTGCATAGTAGGTCCACCGTGTTGATCCGGAAGACCATGCTACCCCAAAGCAACAGCCCTGACCAAGCAGGGCATTGTTTGCTGCGGTACGCACCGCTGCATTGTTGTTGCCTATGGAATTGATTGCAAAAAACAATTTCACCCATCGGAAAAACAGGGCTATGATTGATAAGAACCATAGTAATCAACTGGAGGACAAACCATGTCGTTGAAAGGCAGCCAGACCGAACAGAATCTGAAAGACGCATTTGCAGGCGAGTCACAGGCCAACCGCCGGTACCTCTACTTTGCGGCCAAGGCCGATATCGAGGGCTACAACGACGTCGCCACCGTGTTCCGCTCAACGGCGGAAGGTGAAACCGGGCACGCACATGGCCACCTCGAGTACCTCGAAGAAACCGGCGACCCGGCAACCGGCCTGCCGATTGGCAGCACCAGTGACAACCTCAAAGCCTCCGTCGCAGGCGAGACCCACGAATACACGGATATGTACCCGGGTATGGCCAGCACCGCGCGCGAAGAGGGCTTCGATGAAATCGCCGACTGGTTCGAAACCCTGGGCAAGGCCGAACGTTCCCACGCGAACCGTTTCCAGAAGGCGCTGGACAACCTCGACTAGCCACTGCGGCAAACCAGGGTTACAGCCCCGGAAGGTGTTATTTGACAAGGGGCGCTCGTGCGCCCCTTTCTTGTTTGGCATGAGACAGGAATACGACGATGAGCAAAACACCGGCATCTCCCCGTGAAGGCAGTCTTGAAGCACCCACCCGTCACCCCTTGAACTGGAGGGACCCGGCGTTCTACGACGAGGCCCCGCTATTCGAAGAACTGGAACGGGTCTATGACATCTGCCACGGCTGCCGCCGCTGTGTTTCGCTGTGCGAGGCATTCCCCACGCTGTTCGACCTGGTCGATGAATCCGAAACTTTCGAGGTCGATGGCGTCGCCAAGCAGGACTACTGGAAAGTGGTCGACGAGTGTTACCTGTGTGACCTGTGTTACCAGGTCAAGTGCCCGTATGTGCCACCACATGACTGGAACGTTGACTTTCCACACCTGATGCTGCGCGCCAAGGCCACCCAGTTCAAGAAGGGCGAACGCAAGCTCAGCCACAGGTTGATCAGCGGTACCGATCGGGCCGGCAAGCTCGCCGGAATCCCGGTCATCAACCAGGCGGTCAACGCCGCCAACCAGAACCCGGCGCTGCGCAAGGTGGCTTCGAAGGTGCTCGATATCCACCCCGAGGCCCACTTGCCCAAATTCCATGCCGACACACTCAAAAAGCGCCGCAAGGACCACCAGGCCAGGCCCGTACAGGCCATCGAAGCCGGCCCGACGCGTGGCCGCGTGGCGCTGTTTGCCACCTGTTACTGCAATTACAACCAGCCGGATATCGGTGATGACCTGATCACCGTGTTCGAACACAACGGAATCCCGGTGACACTGACCGATAAAGAGTCCTGTTGCGGCATGCCAAAGCTGGAACAGGGTGACCTGGAAACAGTCGACAAGCTGCGCCGCAAGAATATCCCGGAATTGGTCAGACTGATCGACGGAGGTTGGGATATCGTCGCTGCCGTACCGTCATGCGTGTTGATGTTCAAGCAGGAATTGCCGCTGATGTTCCCCGACGATGAGGACGTTCTGAAGGTCAAGCAGCACATCTTCGACCCCTTTGAATACCTGCTGCACCGTCACAAGGCGGAACTGTTCAGGACCGAGTTTCACCAGAGGCTTGGCACCGTGGCCTGGCACGTGCCGTGCCACCAGCGGGTGCAGAATATCGGCCCCAAGACCCGGCAGGTGCTGGAACTGGTACCAGGCACGGAAATCAATGCGATTGAACGCTGTTCCGGCCACGACGGCACCTACGGTCTGCGCAACGACACCTGGGCCAAGTCGCAGAAAATCGCCCGGCCGGTGATCAACCGCGCCAAGAAAATGGAGGCCGATTACCTGGTTTCCGATTGCCCTATGGCCGCCACGCATATCGCCAATGGACTGGAACTGAAACACCCTGAAACCAACCCAATGACATTACTGAGAAAAGCATACGGAATCTGATCATGGCAGCACCTTTGACACGCGACGACCTGATGAGCCTGGAACAATACGCAGCCCGGCGCGACGAATTTCGCAAACACGTCATCGCCCACAAAAAACACCGCCGGGTGGGTGTCGGCAAACACCTGTTCCTGTACTTCGAAGACCGCTTGACGGTCCAGTACCAGGTGCAGGAAATGCTCCGCATCGAGAAGATCTTCGAAGCCGGGGGAATCGCCGAGGAACTCGGCGCTTACAACCCGTTGATCCCCGATGGCAGCAATCTAAAAGCCACCGCGATGCTGGAGTATCAGGACGTGACCGAGCGCAAGCAACAACTGGCCCGCTTAAAGGGCATCGAGGACCAGGTTTGGCTGAAAGTCGAGGGGTTTGAACCCGTTTTTGCAATATCCAATGAAGACCTCGAACGCAGCAACGAGGAAAAAACCTCGGCCGTACACTTCATGCGCTTTGAACTCGATTCCGACATGATCGCGGCGCTGAAAAACGGTACGGGCTTGAGCTTCGGTTCCGACCATAAAATGTACCCATACAGCACCGAGGCCACTGCCGAGACCCGCCAGTCCCTGATTGCCGACCTGGACTG
>JAPHTE010000315.1 GCA_026196445.1 Lysobacterales bacterium | reverse complement strand
GCGGCCGGTGGGCTGGGTTCTGCGCTTGCCGTCGAGTGTGCGCAAGCCGGCGCAGACCTGGTCCTGATTGACAAGAACCGCCGTGGTCTTGAACAGTTGAGTGACCGGGTGACCGGGCTTGGCTTGTCTGCGCCCGGGCTTTACCCGCTTGACCTGGGCGGTGCGGGGGTCGATGACTTCAACAACTTGATCGAAACCATCGCATCGGAATACGGCGGGCTAGATGCACTGGTTCACTGCGCAGCCGATTTCGACGGGTTGCAACCGCTTGAACAGATCAACCCGCAAGATTGGTTGAGGTCCATGCAGGTCAACGTCAATGCGCCGTGGTTATTGAGTTGCTGCTGTTTGCCATTGCTGAATGAATCAGGGAACGGCCGATTGTTTTTTCTGCTGGATGACCTCGATATCGTCACCGACGCCTACTGGGGTGCTTATGGCGTGAGCAAATCCGCATTGGCCGGTATGGTCCGGCAGTTCCAGGCAGCCCTGGATAATACTGGTATTTCGGTACGTGGAATTATCCCCGGACCCATGCGCACGACATTCAGGGCCAAGGCATACCACGCCGAAAACCCACTGGATCAACCCGAGCCAATAGTAGTTGCAAAAAAAATTGTCGCCATGCTGGGTGGTGAAACAACAGGCAGCGACGCAATCTTAAACCTGTCTCCCTGACAGCTGACTTGCAAAATCTCAGGCCGCTTTGGTCGCGATCTCGTACGCGATGATGGCTTGCTTGGTATCCATCCCCCAGCGGTACCCGCCTGGGGTGCCGATACTGTTGATAACCCTGTGACAGGGGATCAGCCACGAAATCGGGTTACGGCCGATCGCGGTGCCGGCCGCTCGGCTGGCGCCGGCGTTTCCGGTCAACGTAGCGACCTGGCCGTAGGTACAATGCGTGCCGGGAGGGATGCGCAGCAGGGCTTCCCAGATACGCAGTTGAAACGGACTGCCCCTGAGCCAGATTTTCAGTTTGTCGTGTTCCTTTTCCGTGAAAATACCGGAAAGCGTTTCCTCGGCCTGCGCCTGGTCTTCATTCAGTATTGCATCAGGCCACTGTTGGCTGAGTTGTTGCCAGCTGTGTTGACGCCCTTTTTCATGGCAGAACGCAAGGAAACTTATTCCGCGTTCATTCCAGGCAAGCAGCGCTTCGCCAAATGGTGTAAAGCCAAAACCGTACATCATTTCCACGCCTGAACCTTTGCGCCTGGCCTCACCCGGCGTCATGGCTTCCGTTGTTATCAGCAGGTCATGCAACCTTCCCGGGCCGGACAAACCACTGTCCAGTGCCGCATCAAAGACCGTCTGGCCTTGCCGGAGGCGTTCCAGCGCCTGGTTCTTTGTCAGGTATTTCAGGAACTGCTTCGGGCTGACCCCCACCCATTGTTGGAAAAGCCGTTGCAGATAATGCGGGCTAAGGCCGATATGGGCAGAAAGCTCCTCCAGGCCAGGTTGCTCCTGCTGGTGGCGGCAAAGCCAGTGCAAAGCATCGCCAATTAATTGATAATGATGCTGCGTTTCCATACGCTAATTGTAAGAGTTTTAGGGCCCCCAGCCACCCGATTCTTGCGCTTCGCTCCTGTGATCCGGTGGTTTTTTGCAAAGTACAGGGAAATTCATTATGTCAGATGACCTCTTCTTGAAAATCATCGCCCGGGAGATTCCGGCAGACATCGTTTATGAAAATGACGACGTTTTAGCGTTCAGGGATGTCAACCCACAGGCACCGTTACACGTGCTGATCATCCCGAAAGCACACATACGAACCATCAATGATATGCGTGCAGAAGATACAGAACTGTTTGGGAAACTGTTCCTCGCAGCTAGCGAGATTGCCGCGGAACACGGTGTTGCAAAGGATGGTTACCGGGTGGTGATGAACTGTAATTCTGCGGCAGGCCAAACGGTATTTCACGTTCATCTGCATTTGCTGGGTGGGAGAGAACTTGGCTGGCCGCCAGGTTGATGAAAAGCTCTCCATAAATGAAGAGAAGGTGCCCCTGCGTGATGCAGGGGCAAATTTCTCGTTGGTAATACTTTGATTTAATCGATGCCGTCAAACCTCCTG
>JAPHTE010000358.1 GCA_026196445.1 Lysobacterales bacterium | reverse complement strand
TACGTCAGTGACGTGATGAATTCCAGCCCGTCGTCGGATAGCTGGGGTAGCCGTGATACCACCTCGGCGTTCTTCGAGTTGGCCATCCCGGTCTTCGATAATTTTGACCTGCAAGCCGCCTTGCGTTACGAGGACGCGTCGGACTACGGCGACACAACGGTCGGTAAGCTGGCCTTTGGCTGGCGGGTGTTCGAGCCCCTGCTGATTCGCGGTTCGTGGTCGGAAGCCTTCCGTGCGCCGAACCTGGTCACGGTCTTCGAGGGCCTGGTCGTACGCGCCAACTCACGCACCAGTTACGTGTGCCGTTACGCCGAGGAACTGTGGGACGAAGGCCGTAGCCCGGATGACCCGAGGTACAATGAGGCCCGGGATGAACTCGACTGCAGCGACAGCGTACAGCGCCGCGCCGAGGGCGCCAATGACCTGGTGCCGGAGGAATCCACCAACACCTCCATAGGTTTCGTGTGGGAACCCACAGAGAATTTCATGTTCACGTTGGATTTCTGGAGGATCGAGAAGACCGATACCATCGGTCTGTTTGGCGAGACCAACCACTCCCTGCTCGACCTGTTGATGCGAATCGGGGCGGGTGACAGCAATTGTACCGGTGTCGGTAACCCGGTGCAGGGATACTCCGATCCCGATCCCGACCAGGTTGAATACTACGCCTACGCCGGAATTTGTCCGGTCGGTCAGTGGATATACACGGACGACACCTACAAGAACCTGGACACGCGTATCGTGGAAGGCCACGACGTCGGTATCTTCTACAGCACCGATAATGATCTCGGTTCCTGGGACTTGAGCATCCGTGGCAGTTTTTATGACAAGTACGTGCAAAAACCCGGCCCGGACTCCCAGGCATTGATCGACGCATCGGAATCCGGCGTATTCCCGGCGGGCTTCCCGATCCCGACCGGGTTCGGCGACCTGCTGCGGCAGGACGGCAACCAGACCACCAAGTATAATGCCAGCCTGCGTTGGAGAAGGGATATGCTTGGTGCCGGTATCTCGGCTTATTACCTGAGCGATTTCATCGATACCGGACCGGGTGTCAGGCAAGGCCAGAAGTGGGTCGTGAAGTCCATGACCACCTACAACGGATATTTTGACTACTATGCTGACCTGTTTAACACCGAAACGCGTTTCCGCTTTGGTGTCAACAACATGTTCGATCAGCGCGCGCCGCTGGCTGACGAGGTCTACGGCTTCGCAGCTGATGCTCACCGTGACTACGGGCGTTATTTTTATGTCGATGTCAGGGTGGATTTCTGAGTTATCCGACTGACTGACCGGGATTAACCCCGGTCAGCCTTTTTGCAGGAAACCTGCACCCGCCCGGGTGCAGGTTTTTTTATACCCGTTGATCTGGCATGGTCGTGTGCGACCGGTATTCAAACATTTTCAAAGCACGTAGAATCAACGTGGTGACACGGGGCAAAAACATGAAAACCACATTGAAGAAATGTCTCTCGGTCGGTCTGTTCCTGGCAGTCTTTTTCTCTGCATCAGCGTTACCCAAAACTCAAAGCGCCGGCCCGGGACTGCAACAGGCCATCATCCGTTACGACGCCATCCACCACCCGGTGGAGGGGCGTTATGGCATGGCGGTTTCGCAAAACAGTATCGCCACCCGCGTGGGTCGCGATGTACTGGCGCGTGGTGGCAATGCCGTGGACGCGAGCGTGGCCATGGGCTTTGCGCTGGCCGTGACCCTGCCGCGGGCAGGCAACCTGGGTGGCAGCGGTTTCATGCTGGTTCACCTGGCCGCGGAGCATAAAACCGTCGCCCTGGATTACCGTTCTGTCGCACCGCTCACTGCAACGGTCGAGAAGTATCAAAAACCGGATGGCAGCATGGACATGGACAGGCTGACCTTCGGCCCGCTGGCGGCTGCTGTGCCGGGCACCGTCGCAGCGCTGCACCAGGCCTGGCAGCGTCACGGCAGCCTGCCGTGGAAAGACCTGCTGCAACCGGCATATGAACTGGCCAGCAATGGCTTTGAAGTCTGGCCCGACCTGGCCAATGTACTGAACAAGGTCTCATCCATACTGGCGTACTATTCTCCCGGATCTGCCTACCTGAAGCATGGTGGCAAGTCGTGGGTGGCCGGAGACATGCTGGTACAAAAAGACCTGGCCTGGTCGATTGAACAGATCATGGAACACGGTGCCGAGGCGTTCTACGAGGGTGAACTGGCAGACCGCATCGTGGCGGCGTTTGCCGCTTCCGGTGGCCAGCTCAGCCATGAAGACCTGGAGTCCTACAAAGTGCGGGAGCGTACACCGGTGCAGACTTCTTACCGCGGCAAGCAGGTCATTTCCATGCCACCGGTCAGCGCGGGTGGCGTGACCCTGTTGCAGATGCTGAATATGCTGGAGCATTTCCCGCTGGCCGGCACTGGCGCCGGCAGCGCGCAAAGCCTGCATATCCTCGCCGAAACGATGAAGCGTGCTGCTGCCAACCGACGTACCTGGCTGGGTGACCCCGACTTTACGGATTTACACATCGAGGGATTTCTCAGTAAGGATCTGGCCAGGAAGATGGCGGCAGATATCGACACCCAAATGGCCGGCGATGTAAAAACCATCAAGCCGGAGCCGGTCGCTCGCTACGAGAGCCGCGACACCACGCAGTTTACGGTGATGGACCGCTTTGGCAATGCGGTGTCCAACACCTATACGCTGGGTTACTCCTTTGGCTCCGGCTACGTGGCAAAAGGCACCGGCATCCTGTTTGACAACCAGATGCGCAACTTCAGTTACAGCGGGAACGGTAAGCACCCGAATGCCATGCAGCCCGGCAAGCGGATGTTGTCGACGATGACGCCGACCATCGTGCTGGACGAGTCCGGCAAGGTGTTGCTGGTCAGCGGCACACCGGGTGGCAGCCGCATTATCAACGTGTTGTTTCAGGTGATCGTCAACGTGCTCGACCACGG
>JAPHTE010000108.1 GCA_026196445.1 Lysobacterales bacterium | reverse complement strand
TGTCAGAAAATACTGGAACAGACCAGGTAAACCGCTCGCCTCTGGGCGTATTTAACGCATTTTGGCCTGCAACTCGGCCAACACCTCGCTGCCTGGATTCAGTGTTTCAAACGCCAGGTCCTTCATCGGTGTATCAGATGTACGGTAGATGTTGTGCATCTCGGGTAGTTCAGGGTTAATGTACAAAAGCCCTGTGACCACTTCCCCACGCGCGCGCTGCTGTTCCAAAAAGCGCATTACACTGCTGCGGTTGGTGGAATCATAACCGCTGTCGGTTTTTTTTAAATGCAGTGATGACCCATCATGCATTTCAACGACAATGCTTTCGCCTTCTGCATAGCTGGCCCGGATTTCAGTGGCCGGTGGTACAAAATCTGCCTGTGAAACCGGGTGATAATGATCGCGGGTATAGGTATAACTCTTGGTTGAACCCGGGTGGTTGTTGAATGTGACACAGGGTGAGACCACGTCCAGGATGGCGCAACCGGGGTGCATGATACCCGCCTTGATAAGCGTAACCAGTTGCTCACGGTCACCGGAAAAACCCCTGGCCACGAAGCTGCTGCCCATGGAAATTGCCGTGGAGACCGGGTCGATGTTTTTCCACTGGTTGATATCACCGCGCTTGGCTGTACTGCCCTTGTCGGCCGCAGCCGAAAACTGGCCCTTGGTCAGGCCATAAACTCCATTATTTTCAATCAGGTATAACATGTTCAGGTTGCGCCTGACGGCGTGCCCGAACTGGCCGAAACCGATCGACAGGGAATCACCGTCCCCCGATATGCCGATACACACCAAGTCACGGTTGCCGGCCTGTGCACCGGTGGCCACCGAGGGCATACGTCCATGAACCGAGTTGAAACCGTGTGAACCCGAGAGCAGGTATGCAGGGGTTTTAGACGAACAGCCGATACCGGATAACTTGATCACCTTTTCCGGGGGGATCGACAATTCCCAGAACGCCCGCACGATGGCCGCGGTGATGGAATCATGCCCGCATCCCGCACACAAGGTCGACATCGGGCCTTCGTAATCGCGTTCCAGCAAGCCGATATCGTTACGCCGCTGGCCGGGCAGATCTATCCTTGGTTTCTTGATAAAACTCATACCGCCACCTCCACCTGCAAGTGCTCACACACGCCTTCGATCACGCATTGTGCGGGAATCGGCATGCCGTTGTAATACAGCACTGGCACCAGTTTCCGCGCATCGGTATTGGTCTCGAGGATCAGCAGTGAGCGTAGCTGTGCGTCGCGGTTCTGTTCGACCACGAAAATGGTTTCGTGGTCTTTCACAAACCTGGTCACCTCCTCGTCGAACGGAAACGCACGTACACGCATGTAATTGATGTGTGTTCCCATGGTTGCCAGGCCATCAAGGGCTTCCAGTACTGCACCATCCGAACTGCCATAGGCAATGATGCCAATGCGGGTTTCCCGGTCCGCCGGTTTGAAAACCGGCGCGGGAACCAGCTTTCTGGCGGTCTTCCACTTGACCAGCAGGCGGTCGACGATTTCCTGGTATTCGTCGGAGTTTTCCGTGTACAGGGCGTATTTATTGTGCCCCGAGCCACGTACGAAATACGCCGCCTTGGGACTGACACCAGGCAGTGTGCGGGGTGCGATGCCGTCGCCGTCGCTATCGAGGTAACGGCAGAACCTCTCCAGTTCCTCGACCTCCTCATAACCCAGGACCTTGCCCCTGTTGGGCCGGTAGTCGTCGTCCCATTCGAGTTCAGGGATCATCCAATCGTTCATACCGATATCGAGGTCGGATAATACGAACACGGGTGTTTGCAGGTGTTCGGCCAGGTCGAATGCCTTGACCGCCATCTCGAAACATTCGTGTGGGTTGGCTGGCAGCAACAGGGGGTGTTGGGTGTCGCCGTGGGAAGCATAGGCGCAAGCCATGATGTCACACTGCTGGGTACGGGTCGGCATACCGGTGGACGGACCGACCCGCTGCACGTTGAAAAACACGGCCGGAATTTCCGCGTAATAGGCAAAACCGATAAATTCGGACATCAATGAAATCCCCGGACCGGATGTCGGCGTAAAGCCGCGCGCACCGACCCAGTTGGCGCCGACCACCATGCCCGCGGCCGCCAGTTCGTCTTCGGCCTGTATGATGCAGTAGTTCTTTTTGCCCGTCTCCTGGTCAACACGGTAGGTTTTACAATATTTCTTGAACGCGTCCATCATCGAAGTCGACGGTGTGATCGGGTACCAGGCACCGACCGTGGCGCCGGCGTACAGACAACCCAGGGCCGCCGCTGAATTACCATCGATCATGACGTGTTTGCTGTTATCTCCCATGGTCTCGGCCCGTACCGGCAATGGGCAGGTAAAATTTTCCATGGCATAGTCATAACCCAGGTTGATTGCCTTCAGGTTGCTTTCGATCAGCTTGGGTTTGCTGGCAAAGGTTTCTTCAATCAGGTTCTGCAACACCTGGGTGTCAATATTCATCAGGGCAGACAGTACACCCACGTAAGCAATATTTTTCATCAGGATGCGAATTCGGGCATCACTGAAGTTTTCGTTGCACATCTTGGCCAGCGGCACACCGAGCACCGTGATGTCGTCGCGATTTAACTGGTCTCCGCGTGGCCAGGTCGAGTCGTAGACCAGGAAACCACCGGGACAGAGATTTTCCATGTCCCGTTGATAGGTCTGGTTATTGAGCGCCACCAGGATATCCACCCGCAGGGAACGGGACATGTAACCATCCCGGTTGGCGCGGATACCGTACCAGGTAGGCAAGCCCTGGATATTCGACGGGAACAGGTTTTTGCCGGTGACCGGTATACCCATGCGAAACAGGGCTTTTAACAACAGGTTGTTCGCGCTGGCTGAACCGGTACCATTGACAGTGCCGATCTTGATGACAAAATCATTGACCCGATCCTGTGTCATTTCTGCACCCTTTCATGATCGATGGCACGGGGAAATTTGAGGCTTGATTTTTGCATGTCCCAGGCTGCCGTTGGACAACGTTCGGCGCACAGGCCACAGTGTAAACAGAGGTTTTCATCCTTGACCATGATGCGCTTGGTCTGTATCAGTTCGCCGGATACGAACAGGCCCTGGTCGCTTTTCATACGTGGCGCCTTGAGGGCCTGGAGTAAATCCGGCATGTCCACGTTGTCGGTGATGGTCAGGCATTGTGTCGGGCAAATGTCGATACAGGCGTCGCACTCGATACACTCTGAATCCGTGAATACCGTTTGAATGTCACAGTTCAGGCAACGCTCAACTTCCTGCTGCGCCTGCTCAGCAGTGAAGCCGAGTTCGACCTCGGTGTCGAGGTTCTTGAACCGGTCGCTGAGCGATACGTGTTCCATCTTGCGTCGTGCCGCTGGGTCAAAATCGTTGGAATAACTCCATTCGTGCATGCCCATTTTGCGGCTGCCCAGGTTCATCATTACCGGCAAACGTTGCTTGGTGTCGTCTCCCTGACAGTGGCGGTGGATCGAAATGGCCGCCTGGTGCCCGTGCTCGACTGCCCAGATGATATTCTTTGGTCCGAACGCGGCATCACCACCGAAAAACACCCCGGGCAGGGTCGATTCATACGTGGTTTTATCGATCACCGGCACGTCCCATTTATCGAATTCCAGACCCAGGTCACGTTCTATCCACGGAAAGGCATTGTCCTGCCCAATAGCCAGGATCACGTCATCACAGGGGATGAATATTTCACCAGTCGTCAACTGGTTGACGATGCGGCCGTGCTCGATATCGTATTCGACCTGGTGGAATTTCATACCTGTCAGGCGGCCGTTTTCTATCACGAATTCACGTGGCGCGTGGTTAACCACGATCTCGACGTTTTCTTCCTCGGCATCTTCCAGTTCCCAGTCGGAAGCCTTGAAGAATTCGCGTGGTTTACGCGCCATGACCTTGACGTCATCGGCACCCAGGCGCAGAGAAGTTCGACAGCAATCCATGGCGGTATTGCCAACCCCGATGATCAGTACCCTTTTCCCGATGCTGTGACAATGTTCAAACGCCACCGATTCCAACCAGGCGATACCGATATGAATGTTGGCGTCACCCTCGATGCGGCCGGGAAGATCCAGTTCCTTGCCTTTGGGCGCACCGCTGCCGACAAATACTGCGTCATATCCCTCCTCCAGCAGGTCATGCATGCTCTCAACCGGGTGATTCAAGCGCAGGTCGACACCCATATCGGTGATATAGGCGATTTCTTCATCGAGAACTTTTTCCGGTAAGCGGAAAGCGGGAATATTGCTGCGCATCAGGCCACCCGGCTCAGACAGCGCTTCGAAAATGGTGCACTCATACCCGAGTGGCATCAGGTCGTTAGCCACCGTCAGTGATGCAGGGCCCGCCCCGACGAGCGCGATTTTCTTGCCGTTTTTCTTTACCGGAATTTTGGGTAAGAGGTCCGCAATTTCATCGCGATGGTCTGCCGCGACGCGTTTCAGACGGCAGATCGCGACCGGTTCTTCATTCGTGCGTCCACGCCGGCAAGCCGGTTCACAGGGCCGGTCACAGACTCGTCCCAGGATGCCGGGAAAAACGTTGCTTTCCCGGTTCAACATGTACGCATCGGTAAACCTGCCCTTGGCAATCTGGCGGATATATTCGGGCACATCGGTATGGGCCGGGCAAGCCCATTGGCAATCGACGACCTGGTGGAAATAATCCGGGTTACTGGTATTGGTGGGTTTTGTTCCCAATGTCATTGATCTCCACGTTCCCGACTATCCTGTTCGGGCGATGCGCAAGGATACCTTTTTTGCTAATGCAAATCATCCGCGTTTTATTCAACACCCACTCGATTAAGCTTAGGTAACAAAGCCGCAGAAATAAACCGAACCCGGCCATTTCGGCGCGGTAACCGTCTTTCTCAGAGGACCTCGTCCAGTGCATCACACAGGCGCTGGATCTCCTCGCTGCGGGTGTAATGTACGAAAGAAGTTCTCACCACGCCTCGTTCGACTGGAATACCCAGCGCGTCGATCAACCGGTAGGCGTAACAATGTCCGTTACCGATACCGATATTGCGTTGCGCCAGGGCCCGCGCGATAGCACCCGGATCGCGTCCGTCCACCGTGAATGAAACCGTGGGTGCGCGTTTACTGGTCACGTTCTTGCCGATCAGCCGGACGTTTTTTCGCTGCGAAAGAAAATCCAGCAATGGTTGCAGGTTGCG
>JAPHTE010000493.1 GCA_026196445.1 Lysobacterales bacterium | reverse complement strand
GTACAAAGCATTGCAACAGGAAGGACTTGTCGGAGCCAAATATTGAAAGGCGGCTTGGTTAAACTCTGTTTTTCAGCAGGGCTTCGCTTTGTCCTCTATACTGTAAATGCGGGTTGCAGCCCGCTTAAACAGAATTTGTTATCAGCCAGGCCCATTGAACTCCAGGTTTGATGGAGTAGCCAGATGCCCAACACGACACAGAAAGTAATCCAGGATCCGTTTGCGCACTACGCACGCGGAGTATTGCTCTTCGAAAAAAACCGCTTCACCTTTGTTGCCTACCGGGTGCCTTACCAGGAGCTCAACGGCAAGAGCTGGGACAGCGAGGCCGCGTTCCAGAACGAGTACCGGGAACTGGTGGCCAGGAAATACTCATCAATGGGGCACCACTGACCGGTTCGCCCTCTGACGGCCCGGAATAATCTGGGGGCAGCTAATCGCAGTGATCAGTGGCACGATCACAAGCGCAGCGCATACAATGCCCGCATGTTCAGTGAAGCCATCGTCAGGACCCCGTGCCGCGCCATGGTCAACGGCCTCAGCAGCGCCGGGCTGGGCGTGCCTGACTATGCCACTGCGCTGGGCCAGCACAGGGAATACACACGGGCACTGCAAGCCTGTGGCCTGAAGGTAACCGTGTTACCTCCCGACGAGGCATTTCCAGACTCCACTTTTGTCGAGGACGCGGCATTGCTGACACCGCGCTGCGCGGTCATCACGCGCCCGGGTGCGGTCAGCCGCCGGCAGGAAACCGTTTCGATGCGTGGGGCGGTCAACAGCTTGTACGATAAAGTGGAACACATCGCGGCGCCGGGCACCCTGGAAGGCGGTGACGTGTTGATGGTCGAAGAGCATTTTTTTATCGGTCTTTCCGGGCGCACAAATATCGAGGGTGCGCGCCAGCTGATCGCTATCCTGGAAGAGTACGGCATGACGGGTTCCGTTATCGGACTGGAAGAAGTTCTGCACCTCAAAACCGGTGTCTCTTACCTTGAAAACGGCCACCTGTTGGCCTGTGGGGAGTTCACCGGCGTGCGTGATTTCCAGCAATTTCAAATCCTGGAAGTGGCGCCGGACGAGGCCTATGCAGCCAACAGCCTGTGGCTGAACGGCGCCGTGCTGGTGCCGGCGGGTTACCCACGCAGCAGCGCCATGATCGCCGATGCGGGTTACGAAGTGCTGGAGGTGGATGTTTCAGAATTCCGCAAGCTGGATGGTGGGCTGAGTTGTCTATCACTTCGATTCTGAGGATACCTCGCGTTTAGTTTGGTTGTCCTCCGATTTGCTGGCACTGGTACCGCAAGAAGCGATACAGAAGTGTGATCACGCGTAATGATTGGGTAAAATTCCGTCGTCGTTTTGGTTGACGCGGCAGGGTCGTTTTTCAGGCTTGCCTGGAACTCCCGCGCAGCCAAAGCGGCACCCATGGGCTAACCCGAATATCGCACCAGTATTTCGGGCTAACGGCGATCAGCGTTAACATCCCCTGCCCCGTATCTAGTAGAATTTACCCGACACCTATCCACCAGGAGCAGCCAATGACAAGCGAAGCGCAAGCCCAAAACACAGACCCGGGTCCAGGTGAAATCGACCTCGCGGCCTGCCTGGAGAAACAGCGCTCAGCCTACCTGGCAGATCCGAATCCCAGCCTTGAGCAACGCAAGCGCGATTTGCAGGGTCTGAAGGGCCTGCTAGCGGATAACCTCGACGCCATCACCGGGGCCATTGCGAAGGATTACGGTAACCGTTCCTACCACGAAACCATGCTCGCGGAGGTGATCATGGTGCTGGATGGCATCAGTTCCTCAAGCAGAAAGCTGAAGAAATGGATGCGGGTGCAGAAACGCAAGATTGACCTGACGGTCTACCCGGGCGCCAGGAACCGCGTGATTCCACAGCCACTCGGAGTGGTCGGTGTCATCGTGCCGTGGAATTTCCCGATTCAGCTGTCACTGGGGCCGCTGACCTGTATCTTTGCCGCCGGCAACCGGGCCATGGTCAAGATGTCGGAGAACTCCAGGCACCTGGGCCGTTTGCTGATCGATCTCGCGCCGGCTTATTTTCCGCCGGAGAAATTGTGCTTTTTCGAAGAAACCGGCGAGATTGGGGTGCGTTTTTCGCAACTGCCTTTTGATCACTTGCTGTTCACCGGTTCCGGACAAACCGGGCGTGCGGTGATGGCCTCGGCGGCCGGCAACCTGACGCCGGTAACTCTGGAACTGGGTGGCAAGTCACCCGCGGTGGTGGCGCCGGATTTCCCACTCAAGAAGGCGGTCGCCCGCATCATGGCCGGCAAGCTGTTCAACGCGGGCCAGATCTGCGTGGACGTGGACTATGTATTTGTCCCACAGGAACGGGTAGCCGAATTTGCAGACCTTGCCCAGGCCTGGGTAAAAAACCATTGTCCTGATATCAACAGTCCTGACTACACGTCGATCATTGATCAAAAAGCATACGATCGGCTGAACGAAGCACTGGCTGATGCCGACGACAAAGGTGCAAAGCTGATCAACATGGCAGAAGGCCAGGAATCAGCACCGGGCATGCGCAAGATGGCGCCCCACCTGGTACTGGACGCCAACGAGGACATGATCCTGATGCAGCGCGAGATATTTGGACCGATCCTGCCCATCCTCGGCTACCAGGACAAGGAAGAAGTGGTGAACTACATCAACCGCCGGGATCGGCCACTGGCGTTCTACCCGTTTACCGGTGACAAGGGCTTGCAGCAGTATTACCTCGATCACGTGATGTCGGGCGGTGTGTGTGTCAACGATGCCACGTTACACGTAGTACAACACGATATGCCGTTTGGCGGCGTGGGTGCCAGCGGTATGGGGCAGTACCATGGTTACGAGGGTTTTATGACCTTTTCCAAGCTGCGGCCAGTGTTTTACCAGGCTGGCTTCAGTGCCATGAAATTCCTTTCCCCACCGTATGGGAAACTGGCGGAAAGTATAGTAAACAGATTGCTTAAGAAAAACTTATAATTAATTGATATAATTGATAATTATATAGATAAATAAGTACTTTCACGATTCAGGGTATGAATAACTGGTAGCCCGCCCAAGCGTATAAACCTGTACCCCGGTTGTTCCTGATATAGTGTCGCTTGGCGTCGCTCAGTGACCCTGCGATGTCTCCCGATACACGCAATTGCCGGTAGAAATCGGCCAGGAATACCCGGTCACTGTTACCCGCGCTGTCCCACATGTCAGCGATCACGGCCCGCGCGCCCGCCCGTGTGAGGTCCGCGACCAGTCCCGGTCTGCTGCTGAATGCCGTTCGCGGTGTACCTGTTGTCCGGGTTGAGCTGAGAAACACAAGGCTGGCACCCAATGAGTTGGGCAGGATATTTTCCAGCCTGTAGCGGGTCCGCGCCGGTCCGTCCTCGGTTCCGGATAACACCAGGCTGGAACGCAATGGGTCGTGCAGGTCGATTACTCCGGGCATCGCGAGGTGGGCGAGACTGGCTTGTGTGAAACGCTGATCCTGGAATTCATCTGGCAAAAGCGCGGGTCCCTGCACGACGTTCAGTCCTGGGCCTACGAAGATGTCCATGACGGTACGGATTTCATCCGTGGTTTCAAACTGCACAGCGTAATCCGCTGAGAAATCCTGCGGGTAACCGGCGACGAACACTCCATCAATTGCGCCTGTCTGAAATGCCCCACGAGGCTCCGTTTTAGGCGGAAATGAAAGCAGGTTTACGACATCGTGTTTTTCAGCCAGGTAGTGGCCGCGCATGCGCATTGCGTCCAGTGGCAGACCCAGTAACGGGCCGGCGGGGATCCAGTAAACCCGGTCATCGATGAGATCTGCGACCGGCGCCAGCAGGCGTTTTCCAAGCTCGTCCATGGTTTCGATAAAGACGGCTTCGCCCATGTTGGAGATTAAACCATGTGCCTGCAGGAGTTGCCGGTAAATGGCTGCGGCCCCTTCGATCTCGCGACGCACCACCCTGCCCTTGTGGCCTGCCCACACGTGAGCCTGGTCAGCGCCAAGGTGGTAGGTTAACAGCACTTCGTCACTGGCCAGGCTGCGCAGATAGGACGTGGCAGCGGCCTCCGACAGGTATGCAAACTGTGCCCTGAACGGCCCCCGCAATGCAGCCAGCGATTCGTTGATGGCATCAGCCGCACTCAATTTACCGTTGTTTGCCTTGACGGTCTCCCACTCGGCCATCTTTGACCGCAAAGTACGTACGTCGGCAACGTTGGGATCAGGGCCCGGTGAAGCGGGATCATAGGTATCGGTCAGACGCATCCTGCCCAAGGCCAGCAGGGTCTCGATCTCAGGCTGGCTGCCGGGGCCCGTCAGCAGGTCGAGGTAAAAGCCAAACAGGCTCTCATGTCTTTCGTAATACCAGGCGCCGAGCACGCCGGGCAGTGAATGGCGCAGGAAGTGGATCTCATCCACCGCCGCACGCAGGGTCTCGATCGCTTGGGCGTACTGGCCCTGGCGGGCCATCAGCCTTGCACGCAGGTACATGGCTTCAACTGAGTGGCGCGGAACACCGCCGGTGACCAGGCGTTGGTAGGCGGTTTCGACAGCATCGCGCGAACAGGGTTGTGCAATATCTGCCAGGCAATATTGTAGCAACGCCAGTCCGGCCAACGCGGGGTCCCCGTCGCGTGTGGCTGCATCGAGGCTTTGCTTGAAGTATGTTGGCGACCCGGGCTCGCCCGCAGCCAGTTCATCGAGACCGCGCTGGTACAGGTACCGGCTCTGCTGGCCGTCGTACAGGCCCTGCGCCCGGCGTGCCTCGCGCATGTCCTCGTACGCGCCCCTGCCCCGCTGCACAGCGGCGAGCAAGGCCAGGGCCTGGCCGTTATCGAGGATGGAGTTAGCGCGTTTTTGCAGTTGCGCACTGATACCTGCCCGCTGCAGCATGGTCAGGGACTCTTCCAGGCGGCCTGTTTCATGGAAAACCCTGGCTAGTTCAAATTCCAGTTGTTTGCGAATGGCGCTGTTGTTCTGGTAACCCATTGCCTGGTTGAGCACATCAAGCGCCCTGGCGTAACGGTAGTTACTGATCAACAGCCGTGCTTGTGCCAACAGGTTCAGGGCAAGTTCATCACCGGCGCCCTGCCCGCTTAGTTGCTGCTCAATTTGCTGCAGAACCTCACTCGAAGCCGGCGTGTCTCCGCGTCTTTTGTGCGCCTCTACCAGTGCTTCCCGGCTGTGCCTGGACAGCTCCTTGTCCCCCACTGCATCGGCAATTTCAACAGCGCGTTGGAACTGCTCCAGGGCCTCCATGTAGCGCTCGTCCGCGATGTATTCACGTCCGCTGGTAAAGAGCGCCTGGGCCTGTGTTTGCAACGCACCCATTGATTCCGCCAGTTGCGCCGTGTGCCTGAGCGCGCTTTGCACCGGTTCGGGGTTGCGCGTAGTGGCCGGGAGTGTGCCCATCCGTTTCAAGCCGATCAATGCGGCGCCTTGCAGTTGCCAGCTTGCCAGTTCAATAACCGGCAACCGCACCACGTCGAGTTGGGCGATGACCTCACGGGCCATGCGGTATGCCATGCTGTAGTCGTGCAGTTGGTGGTGTACCAGGTGTGCAGCCAGGTATCGTGACCACAAGCGCATCTCATTCATGCCGTACTGGCCAAACACCTTTGCTGCATTGTTCAGGCTGTTGATCCTGACGGTCCAGTTGGCCGCCGAGTCCACAGCGGCGGCCTGCATGCCGTAGGACAGCATCTGGTAGGCCTGTGAGACCGCATTGCTACGTTCGTCCCAGACGGTCAAGCGGGTGATCTGCAATTCGAATTCACTGCGGCTGGTCTGCTTGCTGCTGACGACCTCGATACCCAGCTGACGCGCTTCTGCAGGGGGCTGTACGTACTGGAATACCGGTGCAATGCGACTGTCCGGGATGCCGGAACGCAGCAGGACTTCTGATTCTTCACCCCTGATCGTGGACTCGAATTCGGCTTCGAACGCATCGACCCTGATCAACAGGGCCTCGTCCGCGGCCTGTTGTACGAAATATTCCTGGCTAAGCGGCGTTGCAGAGTTTTGCGCTACCGCCAGGCCATAGCCGAACAACCCGGCCAACAGACCGGCCAGGCTGAATAACAAGCGTGGAATCCCGGTTGACCGCAAAGTCCTATTCCGTATCCGGGGCTGGTTGTGATTTTCGTTCAAAGCGCATTGTTTACCGGCATATTTCTGAACAACATTTTAACGTGAGTCGTTGCCGGAATAGGTATCATGGTGACCCATGGAACACAGAATCCAAACCCGGTCTCAAACAACGGTCCAGCTATTGAACATAATCACCGGTTCCGCTGTCAATCACGGCGAAGACCAATAACAACGTGAGCCGTGAGAATCCCTGAAAGAGACACTGCAGTTTTTTCGACCTCGGCCATCGATTTGTTCGCCTCGGCCCTGGGCGCTTTCATCCTGCTGGTGATGTTGTTGTTCCCCTACTACCGCCACGCAGGACCGGATGATTCATTTGACCGCACCCATGCGGTCATGGAAAAGCGCCGCCTGGCTTCTGTCGAACTGCAGGACTTGAAGGCCCGCCAGGATGAACTGCAAAGCGAACTGGACCAACTGACCGAGTCCAACCTCGCCAGTGAACAACAACTGTCCAGCTTGCGCAAGGAACTGCAGAACCTGCGCATGCAGATGGCCGCCATACCGGTGGATATCACGGAGCCCATCGAGATCGAGGAACCTGAGCCCGAGGCGCTGACGAGCGGTGTCGAGTTCTCGATCCTGGGCCTGGCGACCGAGGCCAGGTCTTTTGTCATTGTCGTGGACATGTCGGGCAGCATGCTGCAGTACGAAGACCTGATGATCGAGTCGGTGCTGGATGTCCTCGAGCCGCTGGATGCGAGCAATGAGTTCGCCATCGTCGGTTATCACGGCAACCCGCAACCGGTGTTGTGGCGTTTTCCGAATGATGCCAGTTTGGTGCCGGCGACCCGCGAAAACCTCGAACTCGCAACCGCGTTCACCCACTCGCTGGTGCGCAAGTTCGTCGGCTCCACACCGACGCATTTCGCCCTGCAGGCTGCGCTTGAGTATCCCGCCGACGCTATCATCCTGATGAGCGACGGCGAGCCAAACACGCCACCCGGCTTCATTATCGGCAGTATTACCGAGCTCAACCGGATTCGGCAGACAGAGCTTCACACGGTAGCCATCGGTGATTACACGCACAACCGCAACCTGGTGTTGTTCATGCAAACCCTTGCGCGTCTGAACAATGGCGATTTCGTTGGGGTTTCCCGGTGAGGACACGGCTGCGGAACCTGGGTGTCTACTCGCTATCGGCGATCGACCTGTTTGCCTCGGCCATGGGTGCGTTCATCATCATCACCATCGTGCTGATGCCGGATTATCAAAAGGAGGTCAGGCTGGAAGGACACCTGGCGCAGATCGAATCGATGGCCAACCAGGTCGAGGCTGACCTGGACGATACGGTGGAGGGCATGGACAGCCTCAGGCTGGCGTTGCAGACCGCGCAGCAACGCCAGCAGGAACTGCAGGCCGAACACGAGATCATGTCGAGCGAGGTCGAGGTCATCCGCGCCAGGCTTCAGGCTCACGCCGAGCAACCACCGCCGGCACCCAGGCTCGAGGAATCGGACGAGGAACTCGGCAGCAACCTGGTGACTTTCCGCTTTCTCGGTTTGAAAACCGACAAGACCCGTATTCTGCTCATGGTCGATATGAACAAGTACCTGGCAGAGCACCAGGCGCTGGTGGCGCGCACCGTGGCCAGGGCGCTGGATTCCCTGAAGCCCGGTTATCAATTCGGCATCCTGGGCTTTCAGCAACTGGACTCCGGACCGCGTTACCACCGCTGGCCGCAGGATGGCGGCCTGGCCCCGATGAACGGTCGCAACCGGGTCCAGGCCCTGCGTTTTGTACGTGGGTTGTCCGGCCAGTTTGCGGGTTCGTCGTCGCTGCGCGGGGCGCTGGACCTGGCGCTTGCGAGCCCGGCAGAGGCGGCCATTTTGATCAGTGACGGTCTGCCAAACCCGGCCTATAACAACGGACTGCCGCCACGCGCGCTGATCCAGGACATCGTGATGTCGAATACCCGCGGCATGGAGATCCACGCGGTGACCATCGGTGATTACTTCAAGTACAAGGGCACGGTCGATTTCATGGAAAACCTGGCGCGAGCAAACGGCGGCGGTTTCCTGGCCCTGTCACAATGATGGATGCACGATGTTCTATACTGCACACGGCAGCTTGCATGGTGAGGTGATACGAGCATGAAGCAAAAGACCTGCGGTCGTGATCCGGCCTGCGACCTGGTTATCGAGCACCCGTCGGTGTCACGTTTCCACGCCCGTATCGAACTGGCGGAAGACGGTGTAGTCTGGGTGCAGGACGACGCGTCGAGCAACGGTACTTTCCTGCACCGCTGCGACAGCTGGACCCGTATCGGCAAGGCGAGCCTGTGTATCGGCGACGGTATCCGCCTTGGGGAATATGAGTTGCCGCTGGAACAGATTACGGCCTTGTTTTCCGGCGCAGCCAAAGTCAGGCTCAGGACCAGGCGTTTCCCGTTCCAGGTCAAACCCGCCACGGTGGAACGCATAGACAAACCCAGGCGCAACCCGGCCACCGGCAGGGTTGAAGAACAATCTCGCGATTAGCTTACATGGACAATCAACCAAGGACTCGAACTTAAGCATGACACGTCAAATCACCATATTGATCAGCCTGGTCTCGGCCGTGCTGGTCATCGCGCTGATGGCGCGGATACTGCCGCCGAATGCGGCCGCCATCATGTTGGATATCAACCGGCCTTCTTGGCCGTTCACGGTACAGAACGTCCTGTGGCTGGCATTTTTTATCGGCTTGGGTGAGCTGGCGCTGCGCTGGCACGCCGGGCGGCTGGAGGAAAGCCAGTTCAGCCATAACTACCTGCCGCTGGATGACGAGACGGTTTTGCGGCCCGGTGACGACATGACGCCCATTTACCAGAAGGTCCGTGGCAGCAAGTACCGGGAAACCTGTTTCCTGCCGCGACTGATCGAGCGTTGTGTTCTCAACTTCAATCTCGGCCATTCGGTGGACCAGACCAACGCGCTGTTGAACTCCAGCCTGGAACTGTTTCTGCACGAACTCGATTTGCGTTACAACATGGTGCGCTACATTACCTGGTTGATCCCGTCGCTCGGCTTCATTGGCACCGTGGTCGGTATCATGCTGGCGTTGAATTACGCCGGTGACCGCGCCAACGCGCAGAGCCCGGAAATGCTGTACCAGGTTACCGAGCGCCTGGGCGTGGCATTCTCGACCACGTTGCTGGCGTTGATCATGGCAGCCATTCTGGTGTTCCTGCAGAACCTGATCCAGGGCCGCGAAGAGAACACGCTGAACCGTTCTGGCCAGTATTGCCTGGATAACCTGATCAACCGCTTGTATTCGCCCTGAAGCTTACCCATGCGCGGTATTAACCGGATCATCGCCTGCCTGGCTGCCGTACTGGTAGCCGTCGTACCGTGGCCTTCCATGGCCGCCAGCCAGGCGTTGTCGCCATCGGTCGTGCTGGTGCTGAAACTGGTGGCTGCCGACCGCGTGCAACCGGTGACGGGTATCGTGGTTTCAGGTGAGGGCCTGGTGCTCG